>CALTNV010000019.1 GCA_943845485.1 uncultured Flavobacteriales bacterium
TGCCAAAGTAAAAAATTACTAATTCGTTTTTCTCCACTAGTACGTATTAAAATTTCTGGATCGGGAATATCTTTGGTTGACATATTACTACTAAATAATTCTGCACTAATATTATCAACACTTAGGTCTCCTTTTTTTACATCTGTAGATATTGATTTTACCGCTTCAATTATCTCCCATTTTGAACTATAACTTAGAGCTAAAACTAAAGTTAACTTAGTGTTTTTTGATGTTTTTTCTATTGCATCAAAAAGAGTTTCTCTGCAATCAGAGGGTAAATCAGAAGTATTCCCTATAACTTTTAATCTAACATTTTTTTTATTTAAAGTATCTAATTCTCCAGATATGGTATGCACCATTAACTCCATTAAAGCATCAACCTCTTCTTTAGGTCTATTCCAATTTTCAGTAGAAAAAGCATAAAGGGTTAAATATTCAATATTTAACTCTAAGCATCCTTTTAATGCCTCTCTTACACCTGAAACACCTTGAATATGTCCAAAAGCTCTATCTTCTCCTTTTTTTTGAGCCCACCTACCATTACCATCCATAATGATAGCTATATGCTTTGGTACATTTTCTGCTATTAAATCACTCATTAAACTATCTGAATTACCTACTATTTTTGTTTACTCGCGTGAAGTTGAGTAAATTTAAACGAATCTAAAAAAAATATTGTAGTATTTTATAATATTTAACGATAATAATTACCTACATTTTTTTTAAATAAGAACAGGGGTCTTTACGTCCTCCTATACGATAGGTTAACATTACTCCATAGAAAGTATATATATCATTATCATATGGATTACCTCTTTTATCTCCTTCTTGGTGAATTATAGGACTTTTATCTGCAAAATCTACACTTAATGGATTTTTATTCAAGCTCATTTTTGCAGGATCTGCATAAACCGTACTAACATCATCTAAATAATCTGTAAAAGTAAATCTTATTCCCCATTCAACATTTAAAGCCCAAGCAGATGAAAGATTTATTTTATACCCTAATCCAAAAGGAATAGCTATTTGAGATGACTTATAATAATCAGCATAACCCTCCATGCCTTGTCCTTCTGTACCTAATGGTTGTAAATCTTTATAGTCACCATATATTTCAGCTTGAGGCCTCATATTAAAGTAAGTTAAACCAGAATACATATAAGGAGTGTGTTTAAACACCTTACTTCCTATTTCATAAGGTAAAAAGTTAACTTCTACGACTCCGGAAAGCTCAATGATTCTTGATCGAAAAGATAAATTTCTATTTTGTTCAAAATCAGAATTTTGTAAAGAATCAGCACCAACAACATAACCATAATTTAAATTAGCTCTTAATACAATCCTATTGTTAGCTAAAGAATACCTATAAATTACACCAACAGATAATCGAGGGTTATTAAAAGGACCACTATTTAACTCTCCTAGATAATTATTAGCCCCAATAACTAGACCAATTTCTGATGATTGAGCACTTAAACTGGCTATACCAATAAAAACAAGTGTTATTGTACTATATATTTTCTTAATTACTTGCATCATTTATTTTTTTCATATCTACTAATTTATAGAACTAATAAATTTCATAATTATTGTAACAACTAATTACGTCTATCAATCCCCCAATTCAATTTATTTCTAAGCGTTGTTAAATAACTTGTCCCTTCAAGCTGAATAATTTTAACTCTAAAATCAGATTTAGACAATTTCAATTCATAAGAAGAATCTATCACTTCTGTTCTACTATCTAAAGCTGCCAAAAAGTTTTTCCCTCTCCCTTCTACTTTTATTGAAATTTCTTCAGAACTTGATAAAACTACTGGTCTAACTGTTAAAGTATGAGGTGCTATTGGAGTGATGATGACATTTTGACTTCCTGGAATCATAATAGGACCTCCACAACTTAGAGAATAAGCTGTTGATCCAGTTGTAGTTGCAACTATCAATCCATCTGCCCAATAAGTATTTAGGTATTCCCCATTCACAAAAACCTGAATAGTGATCATTGACGATGATTCTTTTTTATGAACAGAAAATTCGTTTAGCGCATAGTTAAAATCTCCAAATAAATCATTTTTAGCATCTAATTTAATCAATGCCCTTTCATCAATTTGATATCTTTTTTGTAACAATTTAATAATACTATCTTTAATCTCATCTTTTGATATGCTCGCTAAAAACCCTAGCCTACCAGTATTAACCCCTAAAATTGGTATCTCTGAATCTCTAATTAAAGTTACAGCATCAAGTATTGTTCCGTCTCCACCTATTGAAATCATTGCATCAACACTACTATCTAAATCACTATGATAATTATATAATGTAATATGCTCTGGTAAAGATTTAATCCGTTCTTTTAAAAATGAATAAAAAGGTTGATAAATCAACACTTCAACTTCTTCCTCAATCAACTGAGTAAATAAAACTTCAATTGATGAATTAACCTCTTCACTATATGATCTACCGTAAATTGCAATTTTCATTATATTGGCTGAATAAAATGTATATAAAACCCTACATCATCTAAATGATTTAAAGTTGTTTCAAATCTAATTATTTTATCGTAATACGTTACAAAATCAAGCCCTAACCCTACACCTTGTAAATAATCATTTGTTAGGTTATTTACTTCTGAATTAAAATTATTATAAACGTATCCAAAATCAAAAAACAAATTTAAGTATAATGCGTAATGTATTTTTGAAAATTTAGGATTTTTTACAAAAGAAAGGTTTGATACTGTCGGCTTTAACAAATTATATTTTAAATTACTTCTGAATAAAAAATAATGTAAACCATCAATTAAATAATATTCATATCCCCTAACAAATTCATCATACCCTAACCCTCTTTGAAAATAATAAGTTGGATTTTTATAAAAACTATATTTCCCTTTTACACTATAAGCAATATAAAACTTATTATCTAATTTAATATAATGCTTAAAACTTTGCCTGACAAAAGCATTAGCCACTATTTCAGATTCGTTTAGCATTGGTGTCACATTCAAATTAGTTTTAGCATAAATACCACTTAAAGGGTAAGCAACCTGATCTCTAAAGTCTAAATCAAACCTATAATCAAAAGTCATATAAGTTATTTTATTTGATAACAAAAAATTTGGATTATAGGTCAAAACAGTATCTTTTACCATCACATGATAAAACCCAAAGGAAAATAAATGCTTGTAGTTTATTTTAGGTCTAAAGATATAAGTTATTTCTGCACCTGTGTTTTCTAACACGCTACTTGAATCATTTTTTATATAATATTGTTCATTATCCACACTATTTGCAATCACTTCATTATTAGAAAAATAAGTTACATAAGTTTTAACTCCATGTTTTAGTTGCCCGTCTATGAAAGGTTTATCGTATTGCAAGGAAACTTGTTTGGTATACCCCCATTGGAGCTGAGTACTCAAAATTTCGTTTCTTCCTCTGAAATTATTTTGAGTCAACAAAACCCCATAACTCAATTTGTAGTAATTCTTCTCCTCCAACCAACTATTAATATTTGTACCACCAAACCTAAGAATAGGATAAGGCCAGAAATACCATCTTTCTTGGACATTAACAAATAATAAAACATGGTTACTATTGACTATTTTATACGAGATATCAACAAAATTAAACAAAGACAACCTTAATAAGTTCTCTTTAGATGCTTCAATAAACTCCTGAAGTTTAGAGACTGAAATTTTACTATTAACACTAAACTCTAGTTCTCTTTCTAAAATAAATCGCTTTGTTTTTGTATTACCTATTATGGATATAGAATCTATAACATAACTCTTTTGCCCATCAACCAAAAAGCTAATAAAGAATAAAGAAAAAAAGAAAAAAAAACGAAACATTAGATATTTAGATAGTTCATCAACCCTTCATATCTTTCGTTCAAATCATCCTGAAAAACACTATGATGATAAGCTAATTTAACCTGATACTCATGCCTGCTAAAAGTTTGTAAAACATTATCTAATTGCATTTGATCAAGCTTTAAGGTTATCAACAACTTCCCTTTTTGTGTTAACTCAGACATTAAACTTAATATTTTGACATTGTTTTCTTCAACCAATCTACATATTTTTGACGTTGAGTAATCTCTAGGATCCATTTCTAAAATGATAATACCACCAGGTCTATCTGCTCCTGAAAGAACAAACAACTCTTTCAAAACTTCTGAGTTATTTACTTCTCCTAAGTATAGTTTATCATTATCAATAACAGGAATTGAAGAAAGTTGATGCTTTTGCATTAAAATCAAAGCGTCAAAGAAAATATTTTTTTTTGATAAATAAATTGAAGGAAATTCAAAAGGAAGCTCTGCTAATGTTGAATTAACATCATAAATATCATTTAGCATTTCTTCTGTTAAAACACCAATGAGCTTATTATTTTGATCTAATAATGATATTTGTTCCAACTTAAAATCATCCATCAAGTCAATAACATGATGAACCTTATCTGTTGTTTTAGCATAAGGATGATCTAAAGTTAATATATCGGCAACAAACATCATATTTAATATTTTTACATTTAGTTAAAATCAATACAAAAATACAACTTTATTTTTAACGAATAAACGAGTTAAAATATTGCTTCTACTCATTAATATACATTATTTTTGTAACATACAATTATTATTTTCTTTTAAAAACTTACTATGACTAAGTTAAGTGTAAACATTAATAAACTAGCCACCATAAGAAATGCTAGAGGTGGAAACATTCCTAATTTAACAAAAGCTGCTATAGATATTGAATCTTTTGGTGCACAAGGAATAACTATACACCCTAGACCAGACGAAAGACATATTACAACTAAGGATAGTTATGACTTAAAAAAGATAGTGACTACTGAATATAATATTGAAGGGTATCCTGATAAACGTTTTATGAAAATGATTAAAGAGTTAAGACCCGACCAAGCAACTCTTGTTCCAGATCCTCCTCACGTTCTAACCTCAAACGCTGGTTGGGATACATACAAAAACGAAACGTTTTTAAGCGATACTATTGAAGAAATAAAATCTTACGGAGTAAGAACCTCTATATTCGTAGACACTGATTTAAAAACTATAGAAGGTGCTAAAAAAACAAATACTGATAGAATTGAGCTGTATACTGAAAACTATGCTACTCAATTTGAGTTAGATAAAAACATAGCTATTGAACCATATATAAAAGCTGCAAAACTTGCTCAGGAATTAAATTTAGGAGTAAATGCAGGCCACGATTTAAATCTTGAAAATCTTTCTTTTTTTAAAAACAAAATTGAAAACTTACTTGAAGTATCCATCGGACATGCTTTAATTGCAGATGCTTTATATTTAGGATTAGAAAATACGATACAGATGTATTTAAAACGACTACAATAAATTATGCTTTATTATAAAACTTTTGGGGAAGGGCAACCTTTATTAATTTTACATGGGTTATTTGGATCATCAGATAATTGGACTACACTAGCAAAACAATTTTCAGAAACAAATCAAGTCTGGCTTATTGATCAAAGAAACCACGGCAGATCATTTCATTCTGATGAATTTGATTACTGGGCAATGGCAGATGACTTATTAGAGTTAATTGAAGAAAATGAATTAGAAAACATCATTCTTTTAGGACATTCTATGGGAGGAAAAACAGCTATGACCTTTACTCAACAGCACCAAGAATATATAAAAAAACTGATTATTGCAGATATAGGCCCTAAACAATATCCCATTCATCATCAAACAATTTTAAAAGGATTAAACGCTTTAAATTTTGACGAAATTAAATCAAGAAAAGAAGCTGAGAACACTTTAAGCCAATACATCTCAGAAACTTCTACAAGACAGTTTTTATTAAAAAACTTACACTGGGAAGTTCCCGGAAAAAAATTAAATTGGAGATTTAATCTTCATGTTCTATCAAGAGAAATACATAATATTGTTGAAGGGCTTCCCCATCAAATTGTTGAAACAGATACACTATTTATTAGAGGATTAAAATCTGATTATATTTTAGATGAAGATATTAATGATATTCAAACTCAATTTGTAAACAGTAAAATTGAATCTATTTCAGATGCTGGTCATTGGCTTCATGCTGAAGCACCAGAAACTTTTAAAAAATTAGTAACAGATTTTATCAATTCATAAAATCTGTTACCAACCTATACTTACTTGGTAAGAACTTTTGGCACTTTAAAATAATCAGTGTCTGGATCTGGGGAATTCTTCAATGCTTCTTGATGAGTAATTGATTGTTTAACTTCATCTTCCCTAAGCACATTTACTCCCTCTGTCATATAAATTAAAGGTTCAACTCCCTCAGTATCAATATCATTTAATTTATCAACGAAAGCAATAATCTTATTTAAATCTTCTTTTATCGCTAACTTTTCTTTATTTTTAAATTCTAACTTAGAAACATTAGCTATGTAATCTATTGTTTTATCATCTATATTCATAATACTTAAATAATTCTTTTTGTATCGTATTGAAAGTCTTTTGACGCAAAAATACTAAATCTTCCTTAAGGTTACCACAATTACTTTTAATAGGTGGATGAATAATTACTTTAGAAATACCAGGTAAATTTTTAGAAAAAATATTTTCTGGATCATTTAGCCTGAGATGATTATTCAAAAACGTTAAAGGTAACACATCAACCTTTTGGTTAATTGCCATTTGAAAAGCACCATTTTTAAACCTTAACATTTCTGGAATTTTTTCAGATATTGTTCCTTCAGGGAAAATAGCAACAGAATTACCTTTTAAAAGCTGAAAATTTGCTTTTTGTAAAGATAATGCTGACTGCTTAATACTTGATCTATTTACTGAAATATCCATCCCTTTTTTAAAAAACACACCTACAAAAGGCCATTTTTCTAATTCAGACTTCCCCATAAAAACAAAATAAAAAGGAATAACTCTATACATTAAAACAATATCAAAATATGACATATGATTTGCACAGATTACATAATTTGCATGATTAGAAATATTCTTTTTTCCTTTGACATCAATGAAAATACCTGAGAAAAAACAAACTACAAAAGCCCATGTTTTTTTTAATTTAAATACAATAATAAAATTTTTTTCCTTTTTTAAAAGAAAATAAAATGCTGGATAAAAAACAAAGGAAACAACGACAAATACAATAAAGAAATAGAGCTTGTAAAGCGCATAAATTATTTTCATTCAAATCTTTTTGCTAATAACTTCTCTACATATTTACCAACGATATCAAACTCAAGGTTAACTTTTGTTCCTTTTTTAATATACTTAAAAGTAGTATGTTCTTTAGTATATGGAATAATTGCAACAGAAAACTTCTTATCTTTTGACATCACAACAGTTAAACTTACCCCATTTACTGTTGCCGATCCTTTTTCAACAGTTACCAAATCGTGTTCATAACTAAAGTAATACTCTGTACTACCATCTAACTCTTTTACCTCATAACATTCAGCAACACAATCAACATGACCTTGTACAATATGCCCATCTAAGCGATGTCCTATTTTAGTACACCTTTCTAAATTAACCTTATCATTTATTGATACGTAACCCAAGTTTGTTCTATCTAAAGTTTCTTTAATAGCAGTTACAACATATTTATCATCATCAATACCAACAACAGTTAAACAGATTCCATTATGAGCTACACTTTGATCAATTTGGAGTTCATTGGTAAAATCACTTTTAACCGTAAAATCAATATTTGATCCTTTTTTTTCAATTTTAACAACCTCCCCTAAACCTTCTATTATTCCTGTAAACATCTCTTCTAATAATTTATATAAATAGTACCACTTTTATTTTCTATCAAATCCCCATTTAAAGTAACAAAAGTAACTTCTACAGTGTAAAAATACACTCCATTTGTGACTAATTTACCTTTCGAATTTTTACCATCCCAAGTAAATAAAACATCTTCGGAAGCAAAAATCTCATTACCCCATCTATTAATTATTTTTAAATTGATTGATTTAACAAAATCATACTTTATAGCTAGATATAAATCATTTATCCCGTCATCATTAGGAGTAAAAACATTAGGCATTTCAAACTCATAACAATTTTCAATACATATAGAGTTACTATATAAACTTTCATTATAAAAAGAATCTATCGCAGTAACAACATAACAACCAGCAACTGTTTGATCTAACAAATGTAAATAAGTAGTGTCAAACTGTGTAAAATTTGAATCAATTAGTTCATAATTCTCCCCCTCTATAGCTGTGTAATATAATTTGTAAGCAATGACATCATCAGTATCTTCGCAAAAATAATTCGGATTATCCCACTTTAAACCATTTTCAAATAAAATACAATTTTTATTTACTTCTAATAAATTTGGAGGGCAGGGCGCTTCTAAGTCTATTGCAGCACCACATACTTCTTGAGAATTATTTCTTAAAATCTGTGGTAGCTGAGCGGAATTATACGACCCTATTGTTTTAGCGTAATAACAATACTCTTGACCATTTTCCAATCCATCATCTTCAAAAAAAGACTGAGTAGTTAACCCTATTAATTCAAAGCTTCCAGAAGAATTATTTAGCCTGTAAATTTCTACCGAATCATTTGACCATGGAGTGTTGTCTAACCAGTTTAATGTAATTTTATTATCAGAAGGAGTTAAAGAAAGATAAATAGATGATGCTTTAACTGAATTACTAACCTCTATTTCATTATTTAAAAAGGAAACTCTGTAAGTATGGTAATTACTTTTTGTATTTAAAGCCGTATCAACATAAATAGTATCTAAACCTCCTAAAAAATTTGACGAGTTTGATTCAAATACCATTTCTTCATTACCACTACCATTAATCTCTCTATACAGCCTGTATTTATAAGGTCCAGTAAAATTAATAACGGTATCAATATCTCTTGGGCTACTCCATCTTATAGTATCTTTACCTTCTAGAATATCTGTTACTACTACAGAAACATTTAAAACAACAGGGGCTTCTAATTTTAAAGAATTACAAACTTCATCTCCAACAATACTTTCACTACCATCAGGAAAAACAGCAATAACAAAATAACAGTACTCTACCCCAATATTTAGATTTTCATCTAAATATGAATTATTATCATACCCTGAATTTTGTTGAATTAAATCATACCCAGTATAAGAAGGAACACCTGTTTCGCATGCAGATGGAATAAAACCAGATGAATTTATTCTTCTATAAATTCTATAACCTATTGCGTTTGAACATTCACTTTTATCCCAATTTAGCTGAAAATCACTTCCAAAAGGAACAACTGATAAATTTTCAGGACCAGGTGCTACAACTTTAATAAATACATTACTTATCGCAGTTAAAGAAGGATTAAAGTTATCTCTTGCGATAAAATATTGTTTATAACTACCTGTTCTAACATCATTACAATTTGGTGTCCAAGAAAATATATAATTATTTGTATCAACTATTGGATTACCACCTTGTGTATTTCCAGTATAAGTGAAAGATGCATTTGTATTAGCTAATTCAAACGCATCCCCTTCATAAGTTACTCCCTTAATATTCTGTAAAAAATCATCTTCCCAAGCTTGAATTTTTATAGAAATATTTTGACCCTTAATTACACAAGTATCTAGAATTTCAGGTGTTATTTTGGGCGGGTTATTGTTACAAGCAATCACCGTAATTTGCATATCTCTTAAAACAGAACCAATAAACACACCATTTCTGTACTCCTTAATAAGAATCGCAATATTAAATTCACCTGTAATTGTAGGCTTATCCCACACAACAGTCCCTGTTATCGGATTAATAGACATATTGGAAGGAATAAAATACCCTGGTATAGGAGTATTTATATCTTGCTGACATTTCACCAACTCATAAGTTAGATCATCTCCATCATTATCTACAGCAGCAGGATTATGGTAGTATAAATTATTAACACAAGCATCGTCTATTGGAGGGTTTAGCAATTCTGGAGAATTATTAAAATCTAATATGGGTGAAATTACAATTTCTGACTCCACATAAAAAGGAGTTAAATCAGGAATATTAACAATGCGATCGTTCCTATTTTTATCTTGAAAATAAACTTTAAAAACGCCAACACCAGCAAATGTATGTTGAACAACATAGGTTTTTTTAACAACATCTCCCCCGATATCAATTGCAGAGGAACACCCGCCAAAAGCTGTTTTTGTGGTTCCATCACTCCAACTCATCTCAACATCACAAACATCAAGCTGGGGTTGGTTTTGAAGAGAAGATTTTTTAAGATAAACAACCAAACTAAATTTATAACTTAATCCATCTATTCTTTCGTAAAGAATCTCACCTGCTCTATAATGTGTCGCATATAAAATATTACATGCCATTAAAAAAGCAAATAGAAGTATTATATTTTTTACAAGAAGCAGGTTTTTCATAATTAACAACTAAAATAGTTTTTTTTTCCTTCAATACTAAATGAAAAAACGTATATGTTAGATAAATATTTTCTTAAGTTTTTTTAAAACTAGAAATGAATAGATATAATATGCTTAATTTTGTTATAATTAATTAAATTCCTGTCAAAATGATATCAATAAATATTGAAAAAATAAAAAGTCTAAAAAATAATTTATCAACTATATTTTTAGTTAATTCAATAGAAGAAATAAAAGAAGAGTTCTCAAAAGAAGAATTATCTTTTATAAAATCAAAAATAAAAACTGATGAAACAGTCATCAAATTACAAAACTTAAATACTTCACAAATAATTGTTCTTGAAAAAAAGGATGACGAAGCATATATCACAAGTGAAAACTGGAGAAAATCTGGTAGTAAAGCTTTTGACTTAATCAACAGTGAAAAAAATGAAGAAGTAAATATTATATCAAACTTAAAAAAGAAAAAAACACTTGAATTTATTGAAGGAATGTTACTTTCTGACTACAAGTTTGATAAATATCTATCTAAAAAAACACCTACTGAATTAAAAAAAATCAATTTAATAAGTACTGTTAACAAAGAAACAATAGAAGAATTAAATGCTATTGTTTATGCTACATTTACTGCAAGAAATTGGGTTAACGAACCACTAAGTTATTTAACTGCTGAAAAGTTTTCAGAAGAAATAAAAGAAGAGTGCGAAAAAGAAGGTTGTAAAGTTGAAATTTTTGACAAAAAGAAAATTGAACAACTTAAAATGGGAGGTTTAATTGCAGTAAATAAGGGAGCAGTTAACCCACCAACTTTTACTATCGTAGAATGGAAACCGAAAAATGCTGAAAATAAAAACCCAATTATCTTTGTAGGTAAAGGAGTTGTTTATGATACTGGAGGATTAAGTTTAAAACCAACCGCTAACAGTATGGATGAGATGAAATGCGATATGGGAGGAGGAGCTGCTGCTGCTGGTGGAATATTAGCGATAGCAAAAGCAAAACTACCATATCATGTAATAGCAATTATTCCTGCTACAGAAAACAGACCTGGAGGAGATGCTTATGCACCGGGTGATATTATTAAAATGTATAACGGTAAAACAGTTGAAGTTTTAAATACAGATGCAGAAGGAAGAATGATTTTAGCAGATGCTTTAAGCTATGCAGATACATTAAAACCTAAATTAATATTAGATTTAGCAACACTAACTGGCAGTGCTGTAATGTCACTGGGTCATGAAGCATCTGTAATTGTCGGCAATGCTGATAAAGCTGATAAAATAAAATTAGTTAATGCTGGTTACAATACTTTTGAAAGAGTTGTTGAGTTCCCTTTTTGGGCTGAATACGGAGAAAAAGTTAAATCAGAAATAGCTGATTTAAAAAACCTGGGAGGTCCATATGGTGGCGCTATAACTGCTGGTAAATTTTTAGAAAACTTCACAAAATCACCTTGGATTCATATTGATATTGCAGGACCTGCTTATCTGCCTGCAAAAGATGCTTATCGTCCAAAATTTGGTACTGGTGTTGGTGTGCGATTATTATTTAACTTTGTTTCAAATTATTAAAATGAGTACAGAAAATAAAAAAATTAAAGTTGGCATAACTGTTGGCGATATTAATGGCATTGGAATAGAGGTAATTATCAAAGCTTTTAAAGATAATAGGATGTATCAACAAATTACTCCAGTAATTTATGGATCAACTAAAGTAGCAAACATTCACCGAAAGGTTTTAAGAATGAGTGACTTTAGGTTTAACATTATAGAAAAAGTTGAGGAAGCAAAATCAAAAAAAGTAAATCTAATTAATTTAGGAAATGATGAGGCTCTTAAAGTTGAACTAGGAAAACCAACAAAAGACTCAGGAGAGTTTGCTTTAAAATCTTTAGAGGCTGCAACAAAAGATTTAGCAGAAGGTAAAATTGATATTTTAGTTACTGCACCAATTAATAAAGAAGCAATTCAAAATGCAGGTTTTGAATTTCCAGGACATACAGAATATCTTGCTCATTTATCAAAAACAGAAGATTATCTAATGTTATTAATGAATGATGTGCTAAAAATAGGTGTCGTTACTGGACATATTCCTTTAAAAGAGGTAGCAGAAAGTTTAGATAAAAAAGAAATTTTAAACAAAATTGAAATTTTAAACAAATCATTAAAGTCAGATTTTGGTATTATAAAACCTAAGATAGCGATACTAGGACTAAACCCACATGCTGGCGACAACGGTAAAATAGGAATGGAAGAAAAAGAAATTATACTTCCTGCAATCTTAAAAGCAAAAGAAAATAACATTTTAGCATTTGGACCATACTCAGCCGATGGTTTCTTTGGTTCTGGAAGTTATAAAGATTTTGACGCTATATTAGCAATGTATCACGATCAAGGCCTTGCCCCTTTTAAAGCATTAAGTTTTGGGTCAGGTGTAAATTTCACAGCAGGCTTACCAATTGTAAGAACCTCTCCAGATCATGGAACAGCTTATGAAATTGCAGGACAGAGAAAAGCAGAATCTGATTCTTTCAGACATGCAATATTCACTGCAATTGACATTTACAAGAAAAGAAACAATTATAAAGCAATGACTTCTAACCCATTAATGGCACAAAAAATAGAGCCTAGACAAAAATAATATTAGAAAGAAAAAATAAATGTTGTAATATAATTAGAATATTTTTACCTTTGCGTTCTGTTATGGATTTAAAAAAAGATTGTAATATTGTATTTAGTGGATTAAAACTGGGTAAACACGAGTTTGATTATTCAATAAATAAGTCTTTTTTTAATGAATATGACTTTGATGAACATAACAACTTCAACGTTGATGTTAAAGTTATTATGGAGAAAAAAGAAAACATGTTGGTTTTTAATTTTCACATTAAGGGTACTATTAATACAGAATGTGATCGTTGTGCAGAAGATTTAGAAATGAATATTGAAGGTGAAAACATACACTTTATGAATTTTTCTGAAGATAAAACAGAAATGCACGATGATGATATAAGTATTTTAAACGCTAATGCTTATGAAGTAAATATTAGCGATTTAATTTATGAATATATTATTATATTGATTCCAACAAAAAGGGTTCATATTAATAATAAAGCTTGTGAATCATTATTAGAAGAGTTTTCAATTTCTAATGAGGATGACATCGAAAACGAAACAGAAGAAGACGTTGACCCTAGGTGGGCTGCATTAAAAAAAATTAAATAATAGTTTTAAGTATAATAATATCAAAATAAAATAAGAAATGGCACATCCAAGGAATAGACAGTCGAAATCAAGAAGAGATAAGAGAAGAACTCATTATAAAGCTACAGCTCCAACTTTAGGAACTTGTCAAGCTACTGGAGAACAACATTTATTACACAGAGCTCACTGGCATGAAGGGAAATTATATTACAAAGGAAGAGTTGTAATTGATAAAACAGAAGAAGTAGCATAATTATAAATGCTCAACAATATTAGCACCATTTTTTATTTAAAATGGTGCTTTTTTTATTTAAAATGAATTGATTTTAAATAAAAAACACTACTAAACGAATAAAAAATGATAAAAAATTATATCTTTTTTTATTTTTCTATTAACTTGCCGCACGAAATAAAAACACTGCAAAATGACTAAAACTAGAGCAGCAATAACATCAGTTCACGGTTATTTACCAGAAGATGTATTAACAAATAAAGATTTAGAGAAATTAGTTGATACAAATGATGAGTGGATCACTTCTAGAACAGGTATTAAAGAGAGAAGAATACTTAAAGGAGAGAATGCGACAGCATCTGATATGGGGGCTAAAGTTGTCGAAGGTATTTGTGAAAAAAGAGGAATATCTCCAAAAGATATTGACTTAATCATTGTGGGTACTATAACTGGCGATCAGATTTTCCCTTCTGCGGCTAATATCATATGTGATAAAGTTGGAGCTACTAATGCATGGGGATTTGATTTAGGAGCTGCATGCTCAGGTTTTTTATATGCTTTAACAACAGGAACTCAATTTATTGAATCTGGAAAACATAAAAAAGTAATCGTAATAGGAATGGATAGAATGTCTTCTATTATTGATTATGAAGATAGAGCTACTTGTATCATTTTTGGTGATGGTGCTGGAGGTGTATTGCTAGAACCTGATCAAGAAGGATTCGGCATTCAAGATAGTATTATGTATAGTGATGGTGCAGGAAGACAATATCTATATCAAGAAGCAGGTGGTTCAAACATACCTCCAACACACGAATCAATTGACAAAAAACTTCATTATGCCAGACAAGATGGAAAAACTGTTTTTAAATATGCAGTGAGTAGGATGGCAGATGTTTCAGCAGAGATAATGGAGAAAAATAATTTAAAAAGTGAAGATGTAAATTGGTTGGTACCTCATCAAGCTAATTTAAGAATTATTGATGCCACTGCTAAAAGAATGGGGTTACCAAATGAAAAGGTAATGATCAACATTCAGAAGTATGGAAACACAACCGCTGGTACTATTCCATTATGCTTATGGGATTGGGAAAAACAACTTAAAAAAGGTGATAATATTATCTTATCTGCTTTTGGTGGTGGTTTTACATGGGGAGCAATTTATTTAAAATGGGCATATAATGCTTAATAATTATTATATTTGAAAAATATTATTACACTATAAGAAAACAGTACGTTATGAATATAAATGAAATTCAGAGTTTAATAAAATTCGTTGCTAAAACAGGTGTAAACGAA
>CALTNV010000020.1 GCA_943845485.1 uncultured Flavobacteriales bacterium
TCAAAACAAGTAATTAATGAGGTTTTTAAATCATCAGGAATTAAAATTGAATTAATAGATGGAAGGCAAGAAGCAAATATAATTTCAAGAAACTTAGAAACAATTAGTCATTTTAATAAAACAACATTTGTTCATGTTGATGTTGGTGGAGGCAGTACAGAGGTGAACTTGATAAAAAATGGCAAACATATATTAAGCAATTCTTTTCAATTAGGATCTGTTAGGAATTTAAAAAATAAAGACAAAAAATCGACTTGGAAAGAATTATTAAAACATCTTGATAAAATAAAAAAAGACATCTGCAAAAACACTTCACCTGAAGGCTTAGGTACTGGTGGGAATATAAATAAATGTTTAAAATTAGTGACAAATAAAACAAGTTATTCCAGAAGTGTTAAGACAGCTGACATAAAGTTATTGTATAAAGATTTGGAAAAATTATCAATTAGAGAACGAACTCTTAAATATCATTTAAAAGACGATAGAGCAGATGTTATTTTACCAGCTTTAAAGATATATCTAACAATTTTTGACCACTTAAATATAAAAACAATAAACATTCCAAAAGTAGGCCTTGCTGATGGTTTAATACTAAAAATATACCAAGATAATAAAGATGGAAGAAATGACACCAATCATCATTCTTGATGAAAAAAAAGCTAAAAAAAACATTAACAGAATGTTTGATAAATCAAAAAAAAACAATCTGATTTTTAGACCTCATTTTAAAACTCATCAATCAAAAGAAATTGGTAAATGGTTTAAAGATTTAGGAATAGATAAAATAACTGTATCATCTATTGATATGGCTCTTTATTTTATTGAAGATGGATGGAATGACATTACTATAGCTTTCCCTTTTAATCTTCATGAAATGAATAAAGTAAATAACATAGAAAAACACATTAACATTAATCTTATTGTAGAATCAGAAGAGGTTATAAAATACATTCAAAATAATTCAAAAAGAAAATTCAATCTATTTATTAAAATAGATGTAGGTTATCATAGAACAGGAATTAATCATTCTAATTATAAAGAAATAGATTTATTAATTAAAAAGATAGAACAATCAAGCAAACTAACATTTTCTGGATTTTTAGCACATGCTGGACATTCTTACACTTGTAGAACAAATAAAGAAATATTAAAGATACACGAACAAAGTATGGATATTTTTAAAAAATTAAAAATAAAATATCCAAATAATAATTTAGTCTTTTCAACTGGCGATACCCCAACCTGTAGTATTGCTGAAAAATTCCCAAATATAGATGAAATAAGACCTGGAAATTTTATTTTTTATGATTTAACGCAAGCTAACATAACATCATGTAAAATACAGGATATCGCAATAACAATAAAATGTCCAATAGTAAGTAAGAATAAAGAAAGAAATGAGCTACTTATTTATGGAGGTGGAGTACATTTTTCAAAAGATAGAATATATAATAAAAACATTGGAAGTGAAATATTTGGACTTTTAGTAGAACAAAAAACACAAAACTTGATTAACTTTGAAAATTATGTATCAAAACTAAGTCAAGAACACGGTACAATTAAAGTTAAAACGGAATTATTTGATCAATATAAAATTGGTGATTTTGTTGAAATATTACCGGTTCATAGTTGCATGACCTCTAATTTAATTAAAAAATATAAAATTAAAGAATCTAATAAAATTATTTCAAGATTATAAAAATGACAAACAAAAAAGAAGATAAATTAATTTCGATATTAAAGAACATGAAATCTAATGACTCTAAAAAGATTATAGAATCATTAAATGAAATTAAAAAAGAAGGTGATAAAAGAGCTATTGTTCCAATGATTGAATTATTAGCAATCACTGATAATATTAAAATAAAAAAGGAAATTGTTGAAATATTAAATCAGTTAAAATTAGAAAGTGCACAGGATGAATTAATAAATCAAATATTAATTAATAAATATCCAGAACTAAGAGCAACATTATTATCAACAATATGGAATAGCCCTCAGAATCCAACAAAACATTTATCAAAGTTTGTAAAATTAGCAACATTAGGTGATATAGAAACGACTATTGAATGTTTTACAATAATAGATAATTTAGAACCTCCTATGAGAGAAGAATGGTTGATGGATTCTCAAATAGAAATAAATAAATATTTGGTAGCAGGAAAAGAAAATAAAGTGGATGCATTATTTAAAAGTATTATTAATAAAATTAGAGAATGGGAGACTTTAGATATTTAAAATATTAAAAGGTTTTTTTACTTTTTTTTATTATATTTAGGAACATTTAACATACTTCAAATAATAACTTTATGAGAACATTTAACGCAATTATTTTATTGAGTTTCTTGCTTATTTCATTTAACAATAATGCTCAAGATCAATTCACAAAAGAGACTACAAATATCATTGGAGTTGTTGATGGTGGATCTGTAGCAGGAGATTTTAATGGTGACGGATGGATGGATTTTGCAATGACTGGATCTGATTTAACAACTACTAAAGACACTACAAACATATACTATAACCTAGGAGGTAATAACTTTGTTAAAGCTACAACTAATTACAAAGGGTTAACATCCTCAAGTATAGATTGTGGTGATTATAATAATGATGGCTATTTAGATATTATAGTAATGGGTGAAACATCCACATCAGAAATAAAATCTACTCTTTTATATTTAAATGATGAAAATGTAGATTTTATATTAACAACAGGTCTAAATCTAAAAGGACTTTCTAATGGTGAAATCAAATTTATTGATTTTAATAATGACGGTATGAGTGAAGTCTTGATGTCAGGGGAAGATCAATCATCTAAACCGAATACAATAATTTATACTACAAATGATAAGGGTAATAATTACACTGAAATAACAAATCATAATATTAATAATGTTAAAAATACAAATTTTGACGTTGCTGATTTTAACAAAGATGGATATATAGATATAATTATAACTGGTTTAAATGAAAATAATGAGCCTGTAACAAAAATTTACACCAACAATGGAGATCTTACTTTTACTGAACTCAATGGATTTACTCCTATACAACTTAATAATAGTGATGTAGCTTTTGGAGATTATGACCTTGATGGATATTATGATTTTGTTTTAACAGGTGAAAATGAATTTGGTGAATATTTTTCATATTTATACAAAAATAATATTGGTACTTCATTTACTGAAATAACACAGTTCAAATTATTCAATATGTCTGAAGGAGCAATAATTTGGGCAGATATAAATAATGATGGTTACCAAGATTTAATTGCTTCAGGATTTCAACAAGGAGTTTTCCCTGCTGAAGCAGTATATTTCGAAAATAAGGGGACAGGTACAGGAACTATATTTAATGAAAGAACAAGTGGTTTAGATGGATATGGTTTAGGAAATTTGATTGTTGCTGATTTTAATAACGATAGTAAAATTGATGTTATATCTAATGGTCTAAGTGCATTAGCTACATCAGAAACTAGTTATTATACAAATAATACAATGACCTTAAATACTAAACCAAGTGCTCCCTTAAATCTTAGAGCTTCAGCATTTACTGATAATTCTTTTACACTTGAATGGGATGCTAGCAACGACATAGAAACTGATGAATTTGGTATTAGCTATGATATAATTGTTTCTTCAACTAATCCGAGTTTACCTCCATTTAATTATGGTGATGTTTTCTTCCCAATGAATGATTTTAATGGTGATGATACAGGAAATAGAATAGTTGTTAAAAAAGGGGCTACACAAGCTGGGAGAACCTCATTTACTGTTAATGGCGTTGATGCTCTTAACCAAACATACTTTGTTCAGGTAATGGCTTTAGATGCTAACTATCTTAATTCTGAGTTTAGTTCTCAAATAGAAGTAACTGCACCTGTATGTAATTTAAACGCAGTTATTAGTAAAACTGATGTAACATCAAATGGAGGTTTAGACGGAACAGCAACCGTTACAATATCAGGTGAAGAAGGAAATGTATCTTATTCTTGGACAAATACAGGTCAGACTACAGCCACCATAACAGGATTATCAGCAAAAACATATGTATGTACTATAACAGATGATATAGTACCAAATTGTACACAGTCAGTAACTGCAGTAATTAATGAGCCAGCAGCAACATGTAATTTATCAATAACAAACTTTACTAAAACTGACGTAACTTCTAATACCGGTAATGATGGCACTGCAGAAGTAAACATAACTGGTAATCAAGGGATTGTAACTTACAGCTGGACAAATACTACTCAAACTTCAAAAAAAATCACTAACTTAACACCTGGTAGTTACACTGTAACAGTCTCTGATGATATAGTTGATGGATGTATTGCTTCTGGTACAGTAGTCATTAATACTGTAACTGGTATTAAAGAGCTTAATAACATGTATCAAATTAATACATATCCAAATCCTATTAGTAATGAATTAACAATAAAAAGTAGTATCAATATTAAAAATGGTATTATTAAAATATATAATCTAAATGGAAAATTAGTTTTTGAAAATGAGTTTATTGGCAATCAAAATATATATAAATTAGATAAATTAGATAAGGCTATATATTATTTAGAGTTAGCAAATGATAATGAATTAATACACAGATCAATCTTATCAAAAATGTGATTTTAGTGTTTCAGATTAGTTAAATTAAAAACCCGAGGATATTTATCTTCGGGTTTTTAATTTAAGTATATTAGTATTAATGATTTAAAAGGTATAAGTTTAATCGAAGGCATATACTTAAAGACAAGTAATTAATAAACATTTTATCGCTTGAACAATAGATGTAATGTTTTTTAAAAATCATAAATAAAATATCTGATAATAAAGCTTACTATATAAATAAAGTAAAAAGGTATAGGTTTACAAAAGGATGTTATAAAAAAACATTATTAAAAATATTTTGGGAAATAAAATTTAACAAATATGTTTATTGACTGTGTCAAAAAAAATCCTGATTTATT
>CALTNV010000021.1 GCA_943845485.1 uncultured Flavobacteriales bacterium
TTGTTTTTGCCTCAACAGGTTCAAATGTATTTACTGATCCTACAAATTCTGTCTCTCCAGTTTTAGTGAAGTATTTTTGAGAATATGTGTTTTTTGAAATAGATATTAATGCTATAATCAGTAATAATTGATATTTCATAAAAATGAGTTATAAAAATATTAATTTTCAAGGAAATTATTTTTTGACCAATTTTCAATAATGTCTCTATTTGATTGATTCATTAATCCAGACTGTGGCATTGGATTAGATATGTCATTTATTCTTTCAAGTAAATCTCCATTTTCAGTACTGCTTCTCACTTGATTATAATTTTCAAGTCTTAATCCAGCGCTAGCACTTGAACCAGAATGACAACCTTTACATTCTCTTGAGATAATAGGCTCTACATTTAATTCGTATGTTATTTCATTTGTATTTATGGGTGGGGGAGATGATGGAGAAGTTTCGGTGCTTGACTTGGTGCAGCTTGTTATGTGTAAGCATAAAAATAAAAGAATATAAATGTTAACCCTGTTTGTTTTTTTCATAGTTTTAAAATTACCTAATTAATTTCTATATAAAATAGAAGGTAATAAAAAAACTACCTATTTTAATTTATATTTAGTGTATTTTTGTTAAAAATATTTTATTTTTATTCAGTCTATTTTAAGTTTAATTAAAAGTATACTTAACGCTGAATTGAAGCCTATTTGCTTTTCCTTTATTTAATGAAACATCTTGTCTAAAGCCGTTAAGATATTCTATTCCTAATACTCCATTTTTTATAAATTCATAGCATAAATCCATAGCATAATAACTTAATGATTTTATATCACTAGTAGGTTGAAATTCATTTTTTTCAACACCACCATAGTTGTAAACTAATATGGTGTATAATTTATCATTCCACTGATGATGGTAACCTACAGTAATTCCGTAATCCAATAAAGGTTCTAATCTTCCATTGCTACTAATTGCTGTTGAGAATCCTCCTCTATATCTTGCTAAACCAATACCATAAATTGTTTGAAACAAAATGTGATCATTTTTAAATGTATTTATTTTACCAGATAATCCAGCACCGTATAAAGTTTTATTAGATATTCTATTAACAGAGTCTTTAACACCTATTAAAGCTACATAACCCGAAATTTGAATATGAAATTTTTCTTTAAAATACCTGAACCTTGCGTTTATATCAGGTGCAGGATTCATTACCTGATAATTATCAGGTAATCCTTCAATTTTATTTGTTGGGGTTTCTAAAGCAATTGCCAAATATGAATTTTCACTGGTTTTGGTTTTATATCTAAACATAACATTTCTTGTAAATAAATATGCACCTGGTTTTTCAAAATCTAAAGTATTTGGGATAATATCTTCATCCATGAAATTTGACCAATATTGACCTACTCTAAATTTATCATTAATATCAATATATGCATGTCTTAATCTAAAACTTCCTGATTCTCCATAAAAATCTCCTTCTACATACGTTTTTAACACACCTTTATTAAATGGTATTCTGGAATCAATATAAAGTCTGGTTTCTTTCGCATTAAGGTTAGCGTTTGTTCCTTTCGAGCCATCAGTTGGTATTTTGCTAACATCGAAAAAATCAGGTTGATTAATTGGATTAAAGTCATATATTAAATCTGCTTTTACATAACCTCCAATTTTAAAAAACGCATCTGTTTTGTTTATTTTGTTCCACCCATTTCCTTTAGGGGTATAAGTCTCTATTGAGTCTTGTTGACATAATAATGTACTGTAAGAAAACACAGCTAAAACTAAAATTCTAATTTTTTTCCAATACATCTTCCATTATTTTACGGTTATTAATAGCTTGAGTAGGTCTGTTGTTTGGTCCTATAACATTATAAAAAGATAATACTTGATTTTTACTGATTGAAATTTTATCTTCAAGAATAATCCACTCCACATCTTCTGAACAAGGAGGTGTGGTTAAAGACCCTGAATAATGATGAATATTACTGATATCCATTTTATCTAGTTTATCAATATCAAAAACTTCCCCATTTAAGTTTATTTGTTCTCCTTTTTGTTTTGGTAGATTGTTTATCAACAAAGCTATTTCCTCATTATTTTCTGTTGACTCTTTGAATAAAAATGATATCACTGCAATTTTATTTTGATCACTTAAGTGAACCATGTGCATTTCCATAGGAAAAGATTCTCCGTTTACTGTATGCTCGCTAGGGGTATGAAAGTGAAATTGTTTAAGGGTGTATTTAACTCCGTTAATAGTTAATAAACTGGCATCATCAACATTAGCTTGTATCGTATGTCCATTATCAATAATATCATGCATATGTTCATTATTTCTCACGGTTAGTTTTGACATTTTATAGTCTATGTCAAACTCATCGACTTTAATGAAGTCTGCTGATGAAATATTTATAGGAGATTGATGTTTTCCATTTGAGCACTCAGAATATTTGGGACACAAGTCCCCCCAATAACTAGGTCCATCATTTCCTTTGTATGACCATTCTATAGGTACGGCTGATTTACTTTTATTTTGTTCGGTTTTATTTGTTGAACAAGATGCTATAGTTAATGAGATTGTAATTGCTATAAATATTTTTTTGTTTTTCATAATTAAAAGTTTAAAATAATCAAACTTTAATTTTGAAGAAAGTCAAATTTTAATTTATATTTTAGACGTAAGGTTTTTAGGTTAATTATTAGGCATAAAAAAGCCCCTTAGAAAGGGGCTTTTAAAATCTATAAAGTCTATTTGTAATTAAACTCTTTCGTATCTATTAAAATGGAAGTCGCCTTCTAAAGCTGCATTTTCATCAGAATCAGATCCGTGAACTGCATTTCTTCCAATAGATTCAGCATATAATTTTCTGATAGTACCTTCAGCAGCATCAGCTGGATTAGTAGCACCAATTAATTCTCTGAAATCTGCAACAGCATTTTCTTTTTCTAAGATAGCAGCTATAATAGGACCAGAAGTCATATATTCTACTAATTCACCAAAAAATGGACGTTCGCTATGAACTCCATAAAATTCTTGAGCTTGAGCAGTAGTTAACTGAACTTGCTTCATTGCTTTAATTTCAAAACCTGCTTCTAAAATTTTGTCAATAATTTTACCAGATACTTTGTTTTCTAAAGCATCAGGTTTTAACATTGTAAATGTTCTATTTGTAGCCATTGTATGTAACTTTTAAACTATTTTTGTGCAAAGATATTGAAAATAAGAAACATTAAAAATATCTTAAGTAAATAAATCGTAAATTAATTTTATTTTTCATGAACTTTTCAGCCATACACAAGCAAATAACTGCAGCAAAACATATTTTAATTTCAACACATAAATCACCTGATGGAGACGCTATTGGATCTGCATTGGGCCTGTACCATTTCTTAAAATCTTTTGGTAAAGAGGATGTAGAAGTGCTCATTCAGGATAAATATGCTGATAATATGCTTTGGTTAGAGGGTGTGGATAAAATTAATATTGTTGATCAAAATCCAATTTTTGCTTCAGAATTAATTAATAAAGCAGATTTATTATTTATTGTAGATTATAATGCTTTTCATAGAGCTGGATCCATTGGTGAATCATTAAATAGTATTTCTAAAGAAAATATTATTTTAATAGATCATCATCCTCAGCCAGATGATATTGCTAATTATTTAATTTCTGATACCTCAAAATGTTCAGCATCTCAAATGGTTTATGAGTTTATTAATAATCTTGGAGAGATGGATAAATTAAATGTTGCTGCTGGAGAAGCAATTTATACAGGAATAATGACAGATACAGGTAGTTTTAGGTTTCCTCAAACATCAAGCGATACCCATAGAATTATTGCTGATTTGTTAGATTTAGGAGTTCAAAAAACAAAAATTCATCAAAGTGTTTATGATACCAGAGAGCTTGATGCGCTTAAATTACTTGGTTATGCTTTGGGTGAAAAGTTACTAGTTTTGGAAGATTGTGCAACTGGTATCATTAGTTTAACTGCTGATGAGTTAACTCGTTTTAATAATAAAAAAGGATATACAGAAGGGTTAGTAAATTATGCTTTATCTGTAAAAGGAATTAAAATGGCTGTGTTTTTAGCTGATAAGGACGGAAAAAGAAAAATGTCTTTCAGATCAAAAGGAAATTTTTCTGTGAATGATTTTGCCAGAAATTACTTTAACGGTGGTGGTCATGTAAATGCTGCAGGAGGTATGAGTATGGATACTATTGAAAATACTTTAGAAAAGATAATTAAAAATGTAAAAAAACATAAAAATGAAATCGTTAATTCATAAGTTAGTTATATGTTTTATTTTTCTATGTATTACTTCTTGTGAAGATAATACAATAGAACAAAAGAATAAAAAACAAGTTAATAAAAAAGAGATTGAACATTACCACCTTCGTTATAAAAATGAAGAAAAATACAGAATTGAACAATATATTAAACGTTCTGGCTTGAAAATGGAGCAAACAGGTAGTGGATTGTATTACAAGGTTTATAAAAAAAATACAGAAGGAGTTACTATTGAAGAAAATAATAAAGTTGTTTTTAATTATGTGATGTTTGATTTAAGGGGAGATACTTTGTATAAAGATTTATCTAATAAGCATTTTATCATTACAAATGGTACTGATGCCGAAAGTGGAATACACGAGGGCTTAATGAAAATGAAAGAAGGTGAATCGGCTATTTTAATTATGACATCACAACTTGGGCACGGACTAATGGGAGATAATAGAAATATCCCTCCTCAGACTACTTTAAAAGTTGATGTTGAAGTATTAGAAGTTGAAAAACCCACTTATGAATAATTTAAAATATATTTGTTTTTTAGCTATTTTATCTGTTATTTCTTGTAAAAATAATAGAGAAAAATCATGTGTTGCTGATGATGTTTTTTTAGATTCAGAATTTAAAAATATACCATATTCTAACAGATTTCCAAGTTACATAAATACTTCCTCAGGTTTAAAATATAAAATTTTATCAAGAGAAAAAGTAGGGGATTCTATTTTTAAAGATGATATTTTATTAGTGAATTATAAAATTTTAATTGATGCTAAATTACTTTTTAAAAACTCTAATTTAAACCAAAGATTTTTAGTGAAAGATTATGGCTTTTATTTACCAAGACTAACTTCTGTTTTAAGCTATTTAAAGGTGGGAGATAGTGTAAATATTTTTATTCCCAAAGGATATTACTCAAAAAAAGATGGTGTTTTAGCTGATATTGAAAATAATGATATTTTATTTTCAATAAAATTTAATAAATCCGTAGCAAAATACTCATATTTTAATACAGGTAACTGGAATGATGTTAATAATGGGATTAAAGTTGCTTTAGTTAAGCCGAATACGGAAGAAAATAAGACTTTTAAAACCAATGAATTAGTAGAGATGTATTATGCTGTTTATATAGATGGTGGTGATTCTATAAAATTGGTAGAAAGTAATTTTGAAGCTTTAAACCCTTTAGTTTTTAGTTATGGAGAGTATCCGTTTATAGAAGGATTAAATATGATTTTACCAACGATTAAACATAAGCAAAAAATGAAAGTAAAAATTCCTTCATTTTTTGCTTATGGGGAAAAAGGAACGAATATCATTCCTCCAAATTCAGATTTAATATTTGATATAGAAATAAAATAAGAAAACTTATTGTTCAGCAAGTTTTCCTAATATAAAAACACAAGGTTTTTTTTGAATATCTGGTGTTGATGTCTTTTTCCAAACATGAATTGGTTTTGTTTGAATAAATTCATCAGAACTGTTTACGTTGGTTGCAATACAAAGTTGAATATCTTTAGGAGTAATTTCTAAAATTGTTTCCAAAACTTGCAAATTCCTAAAGGGGGTATCCATAAAAATTTGTGACGCATTTTGTTTTTCAACCAATGAAATCATTTTTTTTATTTTTCCTGCCCTATCTGATTTATCTTTTGGTAAATATCCTGAAAAGCTAAAATGTTGTCCATTTAATCCCGAAGCCATTAAGGCCATAAAAAATGAAGATGGACCAACTAAAGGTATTACTTTTATATTGTTTTTGTGAGCCAGTCCTGCAATTTCAGCTCCAGGATCAGCAATTCCAGGGCAGCCAGCATCAGATAATACTCCAAAATCATATCCGTCTTTAAGCAACTTAATTACATTTTGTAAATCTTGGGCTTCTCTGTATTTTCCAATATTGAATAAGGTAAGTTCACTAATATTTAAAGTTGGGACACATTTTTTTAAAAATCTTCTAGTAATTTTTTCGTTTTCAACACAATAGTATTTTAAATTTTTAATTAAGTTTAAATTGTGTGGAGGTATAAAAACATCACTATCTGCATCACCAATTGTACAGGGTATAAGGTAAAGTTTTCCAGCTTTTTTCATTAGTACTTTTTTATAATTTCCAAGCAGGCGTTATTAAGTAATTGATATACATGTTCAAAACCATCATCTTTACTCCAGTAAGGGTCTGGTACTTCTATAGTTTTTTCACTTGTATTTTCTGATAAAATCAATTTTACTTTTTTCAAATAGCTTTTATTAGATGTTAATTTACAGATGTTGTCAAAATTGCTTTTATCCATTACATAAATTAAATCATAATGTTCAAAATCGTGATTCTCATCAAATTGCTTTCCTTTTTGTTGACTTATATCAATATTGTAATCATTTGCTTTTTTAATACTTCTTGGGTCTGGATGTTCTCCTATATGATAATCTGAAGTACTAGCAGATTCAATTTCCCATTCTAATTTATTATTTATACAAATAGATTTCATAATACCTTCTGCTAATGGAGATCTACAAATATTGCCAAGGCAAACCATTAATATTTTCATAATTTTTAAAGATAAAAACAAAGACCATTATTGTTAAATAATGGTCTTTGTTTAATTGTTATTCTACTATTAATTAATTGTAAGTTTTTTGTTTAAATCATCAACATAACCTTTAAATTTTTTATCTGTTTCAATAAGGTTGTTTACAGTTCTGCATGCATGTAAAACTGTTGCATGATCTTTTCCTCCACTATGTGCACCAATAGATGCTAAAGAAGACTTTGTAAGCTTTTTACAAAAGTACATTGATATTTGTCTTGCTTGTACTACTTCTCGTTTTCTCGTTTTTGATTTCATTAATTCAATTGGTAATTGAAAATAATCACAAACTATTTTTTGTATATAATCAATCGATACTTCTTTAGCAGTATTTTTAACAAACTTGTCAATCATTTGTTTTGCTAAATCTAATGTAATCGCTTTTTTATTTAATGATGCTTGAGCCAAAATAGAGATTAAAGCACCTTCTAATTCTCTTACATTTGATGTGATACTGTACGCTAAATATTCAATTACTTCCTTAGGTAGTTCAATCCCATCGGCATACATTTTTTGATGAAGTATGGCAATTCTAGTTTCTAAGTCAGGAGTTTGTAAGTCTGCTGATAATCCCCATTTAAATCTTGATAATAAACGCTGTTCCATACCTTGCATTTCTACAGGTGGTTTATCAGATGTTAAAATTATTTGTTTACCAGATTGGTGTAAGTGATTAAAAATATGAAAGAAAACATCTTGTGTTTTTTCTTTTCCTATCCAATATTGAACATCATCTACAATTAAAATATCAATCATTTGATAAAAATGAACAAAATCATTTGTTGAATTATTTTTGATGGCATCTACAAATTGATGTGTAAATTTTTCTGAACCAACATATAGTACTGTTTTGTTAGGAAATTTATTCTTAATTTCTATTCCTATGGCATGCGCTAAATGAGTTTTACCTAAACCAACACCTCCGTATAACAATAAAGGGTTAAAAGCAGTTCCTCCAGGGTTGTTAGCTACTGCATAGCCAGCAGATCTTGCTAGTCTATTACAATCTCCTTCAATGAAATTTTCAAAAGTATAGTTTGGATTTAAGTTAGATTCTACATTTATTTTCCTTAATCCTGGTATAATAAAAGGATTTTTTATAGGGTTATTATTTATATCTATTGGCGCTTTAGAAGCAGGGTTTTTAACACTAGCTTTATTGCTAGTTGGTAGTTTTACGGTATAAGGAGTGCTATTGTTGAAGTTGTTTTCCATTACAATGCTATATTCTAATCTGGCATCATTTCCAAGCTCTTTTCTTAAAACTTTTTTAAGTAACGAAACATAATGTTCTTCTAACCACTCGTAAAAAAACTGTGACGGTACCTGAATTGTTAATACATTATTTTCAATTTTAATAGGCTTAATAGGTTCAAACCAAGTTTTAAAACTTTGTATGCTAATATTATCTTTTATAACGGACAAACAATTATGCCAAATGTTTAAGTGGGTTTCGCTTATAATCAAAATATATAATATTAAAGGGTTCTTAGTAATCAGTTATTAACATATTGCTAAAATACGTTGTTAACATTTCAGTGTTGACAAATATTGCTAGAAAAAACCATAAAAAAAAATTAAAATACTATTGTTTTTTTAATAAGTTTTTACGTCCCCTTTTATTCAAAATAAATTACTATTTTTCACCTATATTATTAATTATAAATACAATTTTTATGTTGCAATTTAATGCCTTAATCCGTGTAAGGTACGGAGAAACAGATAAAATGGGGTATGTTTATTACGGGAATTATGCTCAGTATTTTGAAGTAGCAAGAGTGGAGCTTTTAAGGTCGTTGGGAGTGAGTTATAAGGGGTTAGAAGATAATGGTGTTATGCTACCTGTTTCACATATGGATATTAAATATATTAAACCTGCCTTCTATGATGACTTATTAACAATTAAGGTGTTTGTTGAAGAGCTACCTAAAGTAAAAATAAAGTTTAGGTATGAAACATACAATGAGAAAGAAGTTTTGTTAAATATTGCTGAAACAACTTTAGTATTTGTTGATATGGAAATTGGTAAACCAATAAAGTGCCCTGAAAAATAGTTAAATAAGTTTCAGGAGCATATTTCTCACACAACTCCATTTTCTTTCCTACAGGATTTTATATGGCTTGGTTCCCATATGTTATTACAATAGTATTCCTGGAAATGATCACAGGCCATTCACTTCACCCAG
>CALTNV010000022.1 GCA_943845485.1 uncultured Flavobacteriales bacterium
GTTGCTCGTTTTGGTGAAATTACTTCAAGAATGAATGGTTTTGTAAAAAGTTTATTAACTGAACAAAACACTAAAGCAGTTAGTAAAACATTAGCCAGAATAAAAAAATACGAAGATATTACAGATAGAATTGAAATTGATGTGGCTGATTATTTAGCAAAAGTATCTCAAGACGAACTAAGTGAAAATTCTTCTTTAAAAGTTAGAGGGATGTTAAGTATTATTGGTGACTTAGAAAGAATGGGAGATATTTACTATCAAATGTCTAAAACATTTGAAAGAAAGTTTGAAAACAAAATTTGGTTTATACCAGGTCAAAGAGAAGCTTTAACAGATATGTTTGATATGGTTGAAAAATCATTACAAACAATGTGTGACAACTTAAATTCTGACTCGTACTCTGCAGTAGATATTACGAAAGCAAATGAATTAGAAAATGCTTTAAATAGTTACAGAAAGAAAATTAGAAAAGAACATTTAATAAATGTTGAAAAAG
This sequence comes from uncultured Flavobacteriales bacterium, assembly GCA_943845485.1. The sequence goes on from CALTNV010000022.1 coordinate 497, forward strand.
GAGAATATAACTTTAATAATGCTGCTATTTACAGTGACCTTTTCAATTCATTAGAAAAAATTGGTGATCATACCATCAATGTAACAGAGGGTATTGTTGGTGAGGTTTAAAACCTCATATAATATTCATTTATATAAATCAAAAAAGTTCTTTGAAAATAATTCAAAGAACTTTTTTGATTTATATAACTTTTGAATTTTTATATTTACAACTGAAACATAATTTTATAAAGAATGTTTGACTACTTAGAAAGATTAGACAGAAAGCTATTTTTATTAATCAACCAAAATAGCTTTGACCTATTTGATTTTTTAATGCCAATATACACTTTTAAGTATACTTGGGTTCCCCTATATTTATTTTTAATTTTCATTTTATATAAAAAACACGGCGTTAAAGCATTATATATTTTATTTCCGCTAATCATACTTGCAGCTGGACTAAGTGACGCAACTTGTAATATGTTTAAATACGGTATTGCAAGATATAGACCATGCCAAAATATAGAAATTGGCCATTTGGTTAAATTGTATGCTAAAGTAGGTCATACAAAATTACATTGTGGTGGAAAATATGGATTTATTAGTGCACACTCCTCAACGTCGTTTGCCATCGCTTTCTTATTTTCTCTTTTTTATAAAAACAAAAAAGCAAGCATCTTGATATTTTTGTGGGCTGCAATTATGGCTTACAGTAGAATTTATGTAGGAGTTCATTATCCAGCAGATGTTGCTGTTGGTGCTTTAAATGGTTTATTATGTGGATTAGTAGTTTACACTTTATATAAAATATTATCTTCAAAGTTCATTTTTTTTAAATTAAAAAAATAACTTATAAAAAAACAAGCCAAAAATAGTGCATAATTGATGATAAAATATAACTTTATAATGAACTATTAAATAGATACTAAAAACCATTAAATACACATAATATGTTTCCAAAAGACGAATTCAGAAAGTTTGCTATAAAAGATCAAGGAATTAGCAGTTCTACTTTTGATGCTTATGCGTCAATTACAAGTAACTACATCTCTCCTACAATTATTGAAGAAAGACAAATGAACGTTGCCTCAATGGATGTTTTTTCAAGATTAATGATGGATAGAATTATTTTTCTTGGTGTTGGAATTAATGACCATGTTGCCAATATTGTGCAAGCACAATTGTTATTTTTAGAGTCTGTGGATCCTAAGAAACAAATTCAAATATACTTAAACTCACCTGGAGGAAGTGTTTATGCTGGATTAGGTATCTACGATACAATGCAATATATACAACCAGATGTATCAACAATATGTACTGGTATGGCAGCTTCAATGGGGGCGGTATTATTATGTGCTGGTGAAACAGGAAAAAGATCAGCATTAAAACATTCAAGAGTAATGATTCACCAACCTTTAGGTGGAGCTCAAGGTCAGGCTTCTGATATTGAAATTACTGCAAGAGAAATTCAAAAGTTAAAGAAAGAGCTTTATGAAATTATCGCTTCTCATTCAGGACAAACATACGATAAAGTTTGGGCTGATTCTGACAGAGATTATTGGATGACTGCTGATGAGGCAAAAGCATACGGTATGATTGATGAAGTTTTAGAAAGACCTAGAAAAAAATAAGCCTTATAGCTTAAAATTAAAAAACCGCTATTATTGAATAATAGCGGTTTTTTTTATTCAATAATTACTTTTCTTTTTCTAATAATAAATGCCAAAGTAAATAGCACTATTGATAAGATTATTTTACCAAACAAATAACCAAAACCAAATTCAGTTAGTCTATCAAAATCATTACAAATAATTTTAATGACATTCAATAAAGAAATCACTCCTAATAAAAGAAATATTACTTGAAATAATCTTCTCATACTAAATACTTATTGAGTAATTGTTGTTGTAGTTGGAGTATAAATTCCAAAAGTAATAGCAGAAAGCAAACCGTTTACAAAACTTTGTTCTGTTGTTACATTATAATCTTTAGCTCCATTAGCTATAGTAGCTGGATTAGAAACCCCTACTGGTGCCAAACCAAAAATCACATAATGATTCCATTGCTTTGTTTCTTTATTTCCTTTTGCTCCTTCACCTACCACTGTTGTATAAGAATAACAAGATGTTAATAGCGTAGAAGCTAATACTCCTAAAACGAATAATTTTTTCATGTTTTTTATTTTTAGTTTGCATGAAAATACATATTAAAAAACAAAAACCCTATATAAAATAGGGTTTTAAAACATTAAAAATATATCTTAAAGTATCTTAAACAGTAGTATCATTAGCAATAGATTCATTTACAATAGACTCTAAATCTCTGTCAAAAATATATAAATTTCCATTATCTGTTCCAATCATTTTTAGTTTATCCATAATTGTTCTGGCTAAACCTTCTTCTTCAATTTGTTCAGAAACATACCATTGCATAAAATTATGAGTGGTATAATCTTTATCTTCTAAACAAGTATGCACAACTTCATTAATACTTTTAGTTACTTCAAGTTCATGCTGTAATAAGTCACTAAAAACGTCATTAACATCTGTATAAACTGCCTTTGGTTGTTTTAGCTCAGGAATAATTGCATGCCCACCCCTATCATTCACAAACTTAATAAGCTTAAGCATGTGCTGTCTTTCTTCATCTGAATGAAGATACATAAACTTGGCAGTACCGGTTAAACCATTATTATCAGCCCATGATGCCATGGCTAAATAAACTTGGGATGATGCTGCTTCAATACCTATTTGTTTGTTTAATACTTGTTCTACTACCTTGGATAACATAAGTTCAATTTTTATAGAATTAAATATATTAATTATTGATGTGAAGAGGTGTTAATTTTTTAAGGATATAAGAAATATAGAACCAATCCAAATAAAAGTAAATATAAAACCACCGTTAAAACCTTCAACCAAGAAGGTTTTTTTTTATGGTGATTTTGGTATTTTTTAAATTCAATTTTTTTCATAAAAAAAAGCAATGAATTATCATTGCTTTAATCTGTTAAGCTTCTTGATTTAACGCTGCAATACATTTTAACTCTATAGCAATAGGTGTTGGAAGAGAGTTAATTTCCATAGTAGTTCTACAAGGTTGATTGTCTTTAAAATATTCTGCGTAAATCCTGTTAAAAGTTTTAAAGTCTCTTTTCATATCTGTTAAAAAAACAGTCACATCAACTAAATCATTCCAAGTTGCTCCAGAAGCTTCTAAAACACTTCTAACATTGTTAAATACTGAATGACATTGTGCTTCAAAATCAAACTCTAAAAAATGACCATTTTTGTCTACTTCTAAACCAGGTACTTTAGAGTCAGTTCCGTCAGAACCTGCTACACGAGGACCTACCCCTGATAAAAACAATAAGTTACCTACTTTTCTTGCATGAGGATATGCTCCTACTGGTTTTGGCGCTGTTGTTGCATTAATTTTACTCATAATCTTAATTTCTAATATGTGTATACAAAGTTACTATTTATATTTTTTATCTAATTAACTGTGTTAAGTAATATCTGAATAGAGGGTCTGTAAAATAAATTTCACTTTTTGATTTACGTATAATAATACCTTTATTTTCAAAACTATTCAAAGCCCTAATAATACTAGCTGAACCTGAAAAAGCATATTTCTTAAATGCTGATTTAGACATTAATTGCTCAATATCTTCATCCAAAATACACTTTAAAACATTTAACTGTATCATACTATACTGCTTTAACCTTTTATCGTAAATATTTTTATTAAAGTCTAAAAACTTATTCAATGACTTTTTCATGTTATTTTTTGAAAACTTTCCTTTTTCAATACAATCTTTTAAAATCGCCCTTACCAATACATCACTAGACAAACATGTTTGAAGTAAAAAATCAATTTGTGACCTTTTATAAGATATATTTTTTGATGTAAGTTCCTCAATAATCCAATTTGAAATCCTATCTCTATCAATTTCAAGTAATGAAATGACATTGGTTTTATTGTTAAACACATCTAAAGTAGTTAAAAATGGCTGTGTAGACTTTGTACCATCGTCAATATGAAAGATTGGTGTTATTTTAGGATTTTCGATAAAGAATTTACTGAATTTTCTTAAATCAGCTGCATGATATTTATCATAATAAAGCGCATCAAAATTTTTAAACCAAATGATCATCCGTTGATTCTTTAACTCTTCATTTAATGAATTAAAATATAAATCTACATCATTAGTAAAAACCGTTTTTTCAAATGAGATTTTATTTAAAACATCTTCAAAACTCCTAAGAAATAAACACTCTACCTCTTGAACAATAAACTTAGGGTTTTCATTAAAAATTTGACAAACATCATTTACAACTTGGCTTCCTTGATAATTAGGATGATTGATAATTGTAATAGGTTTATGATCTATAATACTATCATAAACCTGTTCTTTATATAGCTGAAAATGAGATTTGATTAAAGACATATAACAAACTTAATATTTTGCTCACAAAAAAAGAGGTTATTCATCAAATAACCTCTTTTTGTAACAATTTTTAATTTCTATTTAATAACATTTAACTCTTTTCCAACTTTAATAAAAGCAGCTATAGCTTTATCAAGCTGTTCTTTAGAGTGTCCAGCAGATATTTGAGTTCTTATTCTAGCTTGTTCTTTAGGCACTACAGGAAAAAAGAAACCTACTGCATAAACGCCATTTTCTAACAACTTGTTAGCAAACTCTTGTGATAATTTTGCATCATATAACATAATAGGAACAATAGGAGAATCTCCTTCTTTAATATCAAAACCAGCATCAATAATATGCTTTTTGAAGTATTTTGTATTCTCCTCTAAAGTATCTCTTAACTCAGTTGAAGAAGACAATAAATTAAACACTTCATTAGAAGCACCAACAATTGCAGGGGAAAGGGAATTTGAAAATAAATATGGACGTGATCTTTGACGTAACATATCAACCACCTCTTTTTTTCCAGAAGTAAAACCTCCCATAGCACCACCTAACGCTTTTCCAAGGGTTCCGGTAATAATATCTACTCTACCCATTACGTTATGATACTCGTGTGTTCCTCTACCTGTTTTACCTATAAAACCTGATGAGTGGCACTCATCAACCATTACCAATGCGTCATATTTATCTGCTAAATCGCAAATTTCATTTAATTTTGCAATATCTCCATCCATAGAGAAAACTCCATCAGTAACAATAATTCGATTTCTTTGTTCTTGAGATTTTACTAATTGAGCTTCTAAATCAGCCATATCACTATGTGCATAACGATATCTAGCTGCTTTACATAATCTTACACCATCAATAATAGAAGCATGATTTAAGGCATCAGAAATAATAGCATCTTCAGCCGTAAATAAAGGTTCAAAAACACCTCCATTAGCATCAAAGGCAGCTGCATATAAAATGGTATCTTCCATACCTAAAAAGTCAGCAATATTTTTTTCTAATTCTTTATGAATATCTTGCGTTCCACAAATAAATCTAACAGACGACATCCCAAAACCATGCGTGTCTAAGGCATTCTTTGCTCCTTCAATCACTTTTGGGTGACTTGACAACCCTAAATAGTTGTTAGCGCACATAATAATTACATCCTCTCCTGTATTAATTTTCACTTGTGCACCTTGTGGAGAAACAATAACACGCTCTTCCTTATATAATCCCGCATCTTTAATTTCTTTTAATTCTGATGCAAGTTGTTCTTTTAATCTACCTATCATAACGACTTAAATTTATTTAAAAACAAAATTAATCAAAAATAGGTAATTTCATAAGCAAGAGTTAATCATCTTCCGATATCATTGAAATTTGTAAACTTTCCCAATCTAAATCTTCCTTATAATTATTTACTCGTTGAACATTAACATAGCTGCCCTCTGGTATAATAACAGGTTCTATTTGAGCATAATTAGTAAATTGAAAATTAATAGGTAAATAATCTACTTCAATATTTAAATCGTAGTTTGATATGACTCTTTTCCAATAATTACATTCGTTTTTATTTGATGCAATTGCAACTCTAGTAATTCCTTCTTCAACGCATCGTTGTAAGCTGTAATATATTTCCTCTATATTTTTATCACTTTTAATCTCTAATAAAATATCATATCCGTTAACCCCTATTTCTTCCGTATAAAATGCCATATTTTCAGCCTCTAAGAGTTGATTAGGATTTAACTTTCCTCCAGTAAACATAATTTTATTTACCAATTGTTGGTCATATAAATGTTTTGCCCAATAAATCTTACTTAAAAACAAAAATCTTTCTGACGAATAAGATGAAGTTGGTACAATAACAACTTGGTAGGGTTGTTTATTATACGATTCCATGTAAGACGACACTTCTTTACCCGAATGACAGGAACTAAGAATAAAAATAAAGGATAGGGCGTATATAAATTGTTTCATAACGGGGTAGATTATTAGGTTTTACTCTATAATTAAAATACACATATTGTATAACACACATACGAAGAATACAATGAAAAAGTTATTGAATGATAAAAAACAAGTTATTTTACCTATAAGAAAAGAAGAGTTATTGAATGAAAAAAAACTTCATAGGTAAATATACTTGGTATATTTTAGTTATTTTTGTCAAATATTAAGGTTTGTTGTAAAAAACATTTAATAGGGAATGAAGTGAGAATCTTCAACTGTACCCGCAGCTGTAAGTTGTTAAAAGCTTTTAATGTCTAGCCACTGTTATTAATTATAATGGGAAGGTTTAAAAGTAATGCAATGAGTCAGAATACCTGCCTAATTTGATTTTTGTAACCAATGTTTTCGGGAAAAAAAACATTTACAAATAACATATGAGATACCTTATTAATTTTTCATTTTACACAATACTCCTTTTTATAAGTGTATGTATTTGCAGCGAAACTCTTATCGCTCAAAATGACTCTATTGTTCTTTTAGATGTAGAAATAAATGCTGACTCTGTACAAACCAATCAAAATAATAATGCTTTATTAACTACAGTACCAGTAGCTTC
>CALTNV010000023.1 GCA_943845485.1 uncultured Flavobacteriales bacterium
AGAACAAAGTTTTTATTTTAAAACTTGTTCTCTTGCTTATCCATTCTGTCTATATTTAAAGCAATTTTCCTATTTATAAATAAACTCTACATATATATAAATAGCTAAAACCTTCATTATTTTTTTTTATACTTCCCCAACCAAGGTCCAATATTTTTTTTTTGAGAAATATAACTTTTCATCAACACTTAATAATTGTCTTTTCGTTCATCAACTTCTTATTATGTAAACTTTAGTGACCTTTTTAGCTATAATAGGTATTTAGATTCGAGTTATTCTTGCTTTAGCTTTGTCATAGGCCTATTAAAATAATAGGATTTTTTTTAATAAGAATGATAGATTTTTCTTCCATAATTGCTTAAAAGAAAAGTTTTGTAGTGAAAAAATCTATCAATAAAACAAAACTAGAATGGTAGAAAAGATTATCAAAAGTAATGGTAGTAAATACCTTGGAGAATTTATGAAAGATCTCCCTGAGAATGTAATGTTGAACAAAGTAACAACCGGATGTGGAATGACAAGTGTAGTATTAGAGAACAATGTAAAATATGTACTTGCAGTCCCTTTTGTTTCTTTAATAAAAAACAAAGAAAAATGGTGTCAAGATAGAGGTATTGATTTGTGTTCAGTTTATTATGAAGGAGCTAATGACGAATTTGTTAAGAATTTTAAAGGTAAAAAAATTATGGTAACATATGACTCTTTAGAGAGAGTTACTAAGTGTTTAGAAGAAAGAGGAGACATAAAAAGTTGGAAAATTTGTATCGACGAAGCTCACAAGATGGTCGATTCTGCAGCCTTTAGGCCAAATGCAATTAATAGTGTTTTAAATAACTATAAAAAGTATAAATCCTATGTTTTTGGAACTGCGACACCAATTGTTGATAAGTATCAGTTACCATCTCTTAGGCATATACCAAAGGTTAGAATTCAATGGGGTAATTTGGATAGAGTTAATGTTAATTATTGTCACTATGACCAGAGAATTAATGATGTTGCAGCTGTACTTGCATTAGGTTTTGTTAATGGGGAAAGTGAAGGGAATGCACATATTTTTTTAAATTCAGTTAAAAGTATTAGTGATATCATCCGGAAAATGATGAAAGGTGGTTTTGTTAATCACAATCAAATTAGAATTGTTTGCGCTGATAATTTTAGAAATCAAAAGCTTATTGAGACCAAGACGTCTAAAGATTACTATATCTCTCCAGTTGGTTCAGAAGTTAAAAAGATTAATTTTTATACATCGACAGCATTTGAAGGTTGTGATATATACGATAAAGATGGGAAAAACTTTATTATAACAGATGGTAATAAGGATTCAACAAAAATAGATATTGTTACTGTATTGCCTCAAATTATAGGTAGGGTTAGGGATTCAAGGTTTAATGACACTGTAGATTTACTATACACTAAAAACAAGTACATCTGTGATCTTTCAGAAGAGGACTTTGAAAAACAAGTTCTCACAAACATATCTATTGCCAAGAATGATGTTAAGTTATATCACGAACTTGATAGTGATTCTTCTAATATTCCAGAAGCATTGTTAAAGTTTGATAGCCCATATTTTATTGTTGATGGAGAACAGCTTTTAGTTAATGAGAATGCTTGGTATAACGAAATGAATAATTTTTCAACTATTAATAATACCTACTATGTATCAAAAAATGGTGCTAACAGTAATATCAATAACGGAGTTAAACTATACAATGATGTCGAGTATGAATATAATGGAATAGAAAGAATAGAAATTAAGGGGTTAAAAAAGTTTAAGTTGGGAAAAGTTCCTTCTTTTAAAGATTTGTGTCTTGATATCATAGCAATTTTAGAAAATGAGGTGAGTATTGAAAGATCTGGTAGAATAGTGGAGATAAAGAAGAATCATCCAGTGATTTATGAAGCTTACAAGGCTCTAGGTGCAGATAAAATGAAGGCACTGAAGTATAGAAAGAATTATTTTGAAAAAGCTTTATTAATAGCTTCTGAAGAGTCTTCTAATGACTATAAAATTGTAAAAACCCTAAACTTAAGAGTGGGTAATTGGTATAGTATGTTCAGTTTAAAAACAAAACTCAAAAGGATCTATATATCTATTGATATGAATAGATGTGCTAAAGCAACTGATTTAAATAAATGGTTCAACTTAAAACCTGCGAATAAAAGAATTGAAAATAAATTAATGAGTGGATATGTTGTTCTTGGGGAAAAAGTTAAATTAATCTATTAACTGCCATGAAAAACAACGAAAACAATAATAACTACATCATTTACAAAGTTGAAAACATATCCAACGGAAAGGTTTATGTTGGCGCATCAACTAAAAGCATGGAAGAAAGAAAAAAAGACCATATTAAAAAATCTAAAAAAGGAAAAAGCTATGAGTTTCAACAAGCGATTGCAACTCATGGACCAGAAGCTTTCAAATGGGAACAGATTGATACAGCAAGAACAACAGATGAGTTGGCACAAAAAGAAAAAGAGTATATCTTAAAGTACAATTCAAAAGCAGATGGCTACAATTCTGATGGTGGAGGAGGCGTTCAAAAGTCAGTATATCAGTATGATATTTCTACTGGAAAATTAGTAGGAAAATTCTCTAATCTAACAGATGCGGCTGCCACAATCAACTTAACTAAACAAGGTTTGTCTAAGGTGTGTTTAAGTGTTCATAAAGTTAGTAAAGGCTATATTTGGTCTTATTCCTCTACTTCCCCAAAACACATTAATGATAATAGAACAAAAGTAGTCCAACAATTTAGTCTAAAAGGTCAGTTTATCAATGAATTTAAATCTGTAGCGGAAGCTTCAAAACAAACAAACTGCAACAAAACAAGTATTTCGAAAGTTTGCAGAGGGGAGCGGAAAAGCTGTGGAGGTTTTTGTTGGAAATATCTTTAAGTATTATTAAAAAAGAAAGGTAGTTTAAAAGCTACCTTTTTTTATTTAGCATAATGCTATTATAAGATTTAAATTATTTCTATTTTTATAGTTAAATAAATTGCTAATAATATCTGAATGTCAACAAACAAAGAATTTAACCAAATATTAGAAAA
>CALTNV010000024.1 GCA_943845485.1 uncultured Flavobacteriales bacterium
TATTTTAATTTCTGATAAATAACCATCTTGAGATGATAGAATATCATAACCAATTCCTCCTTGAGTTTTAAAATCTAGACCTGTATGGAAATGGTTAGATCTAAGTTCTCCAAAATTACCTGCTAATAATAAAGGTATATTTAAAGGCGCAGCAAATTCAACACTGTCTGATATTGTATTGTTTTTTAAGTGTTTTTGAGATAGTAGACTACTATTTATAAATATTAGTAGTATTAATGACAAGTAAAAATATGCTTTCTTCATATTTTATATAGTAATGTTTTGGCTTGCAATCCAAGCTGTTGTCCAAGCTGCTTGGAAATTAAAACCACCAGTTATTCCATCAATATTTAAAATTTCTCCTGCAAAGTATAAATTATTTATACGTTTATGCTGCATCGTTCTAAAATCAATTTCTTTTAAATTTACACCTCCCGCAGTAACAAATTCTGCTTTATTCGTACTTTTTCCATCTATTGTTATTTCACAATTAAATAAAATATCAGTTAGTTTTGTTACTTGCTCATTATTCAATGATTTTAAAGGTTGATTTATTTTCAAGTTAGCTAGCTTATATAAAGCTAAACATAAACGGGTTGGTAGATGTAATATTTTATAATTTTTTAATATTTTATTTCCATTTTCTAATAAGATCTCAGAGTGCCATAAATTGTAAAAAGTATCTTTATTATAATCAGGAAGCCAATTAATGGTACAGTTAAATTTATAATTTACTTTATGAAAATCAATTGCTTTATATGCAGATAGTTTTAATACTCCAGGTCCTGTAATTCCTTGATGTGTAAATAATAAATCGCCATAGTAGCTACTTTTTTTATATGTAATTTCACACTTTGTACTAATTCCAGGTATTTCTGAAAATGGGTTATTTGCTATTTTAAAAGAAAATAAAGAAGGTACTGGCTCAGTAATTTTAATGTTATACTGGTTTAGTAGGTTCCATACTTTAGAATTACTTCCAGTAGCCATCAATAAGTTTTTTGTTTTAAAAGAGTCTTTGCTTTCTGTTTTTAATTCAAAATATTCATGATAAGTTGAAATTTCAGAAAGTTTTTTTTGTTTTAATATATCAACCTTTAATTTTTTTGCTTTGTTTAAAAAGCAATCAATAATTGTCTGAGATGAGTTTGATGTTGGGAATACTCTATTGTCCTCTTCAACATTTAGTGTAATATTATTGTTTTCAAACCACTCAAAAGTATCTCCAGGTTGAAACTTATGCAAAGGGCCTAAAAGTTCTTTTTGTCCTCTTGGATAATATGTAGATAACTCTTTAGGGTCAAAGCAAGCATGTGTTACATTGCATCGTCCTCCGCCAGATATTTTAACTTTAGCAAGTAATTTATTACTTGCCTCCAAAATTAACACTTTAGCATCTTTATTTTTTTCTGAAAAATTTATGGCAGAAAAAAATCCTGCAGCTCCACCTCCAACAACAATTAAATCAAACATCTTTTTTTTCTTTTTTCTCGGGAACAGGGTCATATCCATGTCCTCCAAAAGGATGGCATTTTGAAATTCTTTTAGCTCCTAACCAAGTTCCCTTTATTGGTCCCCAGGTTTTAATTGCATCTATTGTGTATTGAGAACATGTAGGGTTATACCTACAGTTGCTTCCCAGTAAGGGTGAAATTGATAATTGATAAAATTTGATAAATAAAATGAATATTTTCTCAAATAATTTTTTTATAATGGAAATCATATGTTTAACAAAAATAAGGTCAATCTTATTTAAAATCTATTTTTTTTCCAATTAGTTGTATTCTTAATATTAATATCAAGATTTTTCCCTTTTTCTCGATGCTCAATATGATGAATGAACATTGCTAAAACTTTTTCTTCATCGGTAATCATTTTTACTCTATTTAAGTAGTTATCATAATATTTTTCTACAAAGTTTGTAGTGAATTCACCGCTAATAAAATTTTCGTGATTTATAACATAATCTCCAAAAGGAAGTGTTGTTTCAACTCCTTTAATTTGATAAGATTTAATTGCTAACGAGAGGTTTTTAATAGCTTCATCTCTATTTTTACCATAAGCAATTAGTTTCGATATCATAGAATCGTATGCTAAAGGTATTTCCATTCCTTCCCTATATCCATCATCTACTCTTATATTTTCATTTCTTGGAGATTTATAAATCTCTAGTTTTCCAATATTAGGCATAAAGTTGTTTAAAGTATCTTCGGCATAAACTCTTAATTCTATCGCATGACCTTTTAATTTTACATCTTCTTGGTTTATTTTTAATGAAGCTCCTTCAGCTACTAAAATTTGTTGTTCTACTAAATCTATACCAGTTACTAATTCTGTAACTGGATGTTCTACTTGTAGCCTTGTATTCATTTCTAGGAAATAGAAGTTTAGTTTATCATCTAATAGAAATTCAACAGTTCCTGTGCCAATATAATCGCAAGATTTTGCAACATCACAAGCAGTTTTACCCATTTCTGATCTTAATTTTTCTGTTAATATAATTGAGGGTGCTTCTTCAATTACTTTTTGATGTCTTCTTTGTACAGAACAATCTCTTTCTCCTAAATGAATAACATTACCAAAATTATCTGCTAAAACTTGAATTTCGATATGTTTCGGGTTTTTAACATATTTCTCAATAAAAACAGCATCATCACCAAAGCTTGAAAGAGCTTCAGATTGAGCTCTTTCAAGTTGGTCAATGAAATCATTCTCATGATCAACAATTCTCATTCCCTTTCCACCGCCTCCAGCTGATGCTTTTACCATAACAGGGAAGCCAATTTTTTTGGCAACCTCTAAAGCCTTTTTGTGATCTTTTATTGGAGTATCTGTACCCTCTATTAGTGGAGTGTTAAATTTCTTTACAGCTTCTTTTGCAGCAAGCTTACTCCCCATTATTTCAATAGAATGGGGTTTAGGTCCAATAAATTGTATATTATTATCTGTAACTGTTTTTGAAAATAATGCATTCTCAGATAAAAATCCATAACCAGGATGTATAAAATCTGTATTAGATCTTAAAGCAATATCTATTATTTTATCAATGTTCAAATAACTTTCTGATGGCGTAGCTTCTCCTAACAAGTAAGCTTCATCAGCAAATAATACAAAAGGAGCATTTCTATCCACGTCAGAAAATACAGCAACTGTTGACATTCCCATTTTTTTTGCCGTTTTCATTATTCTTAGAGCAATTTCTCCTCTATTTGCTACTAACAGTTTTTTCATTGTACCTCTTTTATTTCTTGAATGTAACAAAATACAAACTTTGTTTTAACATTTATATTATTTAACAAGGTTATTTCATTCTTCATGGATAATTATTATTTATCTTGTCTTCATGTTTTTATTTAGAATTTTATTGTCTTTAATATTTCTTTCCTCTGTAACATCTTTATATGGACAAGATGAGATAGAAGTAATTGTTGACGCTACTATTATTGCTGAAGAAGATTTAATTTCACCTATCTCTTTTGCAAAGGTTGAAAATGTTAGGACTAAAGAGATTGTACTGGCTGATATAAACGGTAAATTTAAAATGTTAATGCTTTCAACAGATACATTAATAATATCCTCTGTTGGGTTTGAATTCTTTAAATTATTTATACCTCAAAGGTTTTTTCAAACACTAAATAATGATGGTTTATTAAATGGATTTCCCGTTATTAAAAAAATAGTTTACTTAAAAACCTATGATTATATGCTTGAGGAGTTTGTTGTTTGGGGATTAACATTAGAAGAGTTTAAGTATCAATTTGTGAATATGCAGTTAAATGACATCGTTGATGTAAATGCACAAAAATTAAAAGGAAGGGATTATAAGTCAGCTTCTGATGGCGGTTTTGGAGTTCAAACAGGTTTGAGTCCAATTTCTTCACTTTACAACAGGTTTAGTAAAACTGGAAGAAGCAAAGCACAAATAAAAAAATACCGTAAAAAATTAGAGAAGTATAAAATCTATGATACTGTAAATCCATATTTTAATACAATGGAGTATTATCAGTTAAATAAGGATGATTCAAAATAAGTGTTTATTAACTTTGTTAAATTATTTCTATTAATGAAATAACTATTCTAAGTAAAATTAACTAAATAATCATTTCTGATATGTTCAATTTTCTATTAGGTCAATCATTATGTTTGTCTCAATAAATTAATTAAATTTTGCTCAAAATAAATCTTTATATCGTTTTAAATGGTTTTTTAAAAAGAGTGAAGAAATAATTTTGTATCCAATTTAAACAATTAAGTGAATTACAATATTGTTAAAAACAAAAGGATTTATATTAATTTATCTAACTACTATTTAAAACTAATTTTATAATTAAAAAATCGTAAATAAAAAAACGAGAGTACTTTTAAAGTACTCTCGTTTTTTTATTTACGAACACCTACTTCTTACATTTCCGGTAAGGGAGCTGTCATATATGGAGTAGGTTTTGGCTTTAATTTTGTATAAAAAATAACATTAATAATCTTGTTATCTTTAGTTAATCTTGGATTAGAAATACCTTTGTTAATAGACCAAGTAGAGTTTCCTTTGTCCATATAGTCTGGGCTATAAAGCTCTAAAGAATTATCCATATGCTTGATGTACACAGATGTAATATTTCCTTTTTGTACATTTGCAGAACCTACATAACAAGTAGGAGCAACATTTTCTTGGTTATCTCTAACAGAAATGATGATGTCTTGATTAGAATCATCCATTACTCTTCTAGATCCTCTTTCATCAAATACATTTTTCCATATTTGGTAACAATCTGGCTCAGCTTCTTCAACTGTAATAACCTCTTCTATTACTTCATCCTCTGTGATAATAATGTCATCTTGGGCAGTAGCATAAATCCCTGTGTATAATGATAGGGCAATAAGTAGTAACTTTTTCATCGTGTATTAAATTAAAAGTTTAAATTTACGCTAAAGTAATAAAACTTATACAAAGTACAAGAAATTAGCAGACAGAATAATCATTATGGAAAACATTAAACAACATTTTTTAGAAGCTCAATCTGTTTTAGATAAATTTATGAATGATGATGTTAATTTTAATAATATTAAAATTGCTGGAGACATTATTGTAGCATCAATTAAAAATAAAGGAAAGGTTTTAAGTTGTGGAAATGGTGGTTCTTTATGTGATGCGATGCATTTTGCTGAGGAAATGACTGGTAGGTACAAAAATGATAGGGCGGCATTACCTGCTATATCATTATCTGATGTATCACATATGAGTTGCGTATCAAATGATTATGGTTATAATTATGTTTTTTCAAGAATGGTAGATGCTTTGGGTCAATCAAATGATGTATTGTTTGCTCTAAGTACAAGTGGTAATTCTGAAAACGTAATTAAAGCTATAGAGTCAGCTAAGCTTAAAGGAATAAAGGTTATTGGTTTAACTGGTAAGACAGGAGGTAAAATGGCTTCTATGGTTGATGTTGAAATTAGAGCTCCCTTTTCTGAATATGCTGATAGAGCTCAAGAAATCCATATTAAAGTAATACACTCTATTATTGATTATGTAGAGAAAAGTTTAAATATGTAAGATTTAATTGTATATTTTATAGATAAGAGTTAAACCTTGTTGATTAACATCAATAAGGTTTTTTTATTTTTGTTTAAAAAAAATGTTAGTTAAAACTTTTGGTGCAGCAGTTCAAGGAATTAATTCTTCCCTTGTAACGATTGAAGTAAATATTAGTCAAGGAATTAATTTTTATTTGGTTGGATTACCCGATAATGCCGTAAAAGAAAGTCAGCAAAGAATAGATGCTGCTTTAAAAAATATTGGTTACAAAATTCCAGGAAAAAAAATAACAATTAATATGGCGCCAGCAGATATACGTAAGGAGGGGGCTGCTTACGATTTACCCTTAGCAATAGGTATTTTAGCTGCTTCAGGTCAAATATCAGAAAATATTATATCTGAATTTATCATAATGGGTGAATTAGCTCTTGATGGAGAATTAAGGTCTATTAAAGGAGTTTTGCCAATTGCGTTAGAGGCTAAAAAAAAATGGATTTAAAGGCATTATTATGCCTTCTGAAAATGCAAAAGAAGCTGCAATTGTTAATGGTATTGATGTTTATGGCGCTAATAATTTATTAGATGTTATTCAGTTTTTAAATAATGACTCTAAAAATTCTTTAGAAAAGATAAATTTTGATATTGAAAATGAATTTAAAGAAAAGTTATCCTCATCCTCTGTTGATTTCTCTGATGTTAAAGGACAACAAAATATTAAAAGAGCATTTGAAATTGCTGCGAGTGGAGGGCATAATGTAATTTTAGTTGGTCCTCCAGGAGCAGGTAAATCCATGTTGGCTAAAAGATTACCTACCATATTACCCCCATTAACATTAAATGAAGCATTAGAAACTACTAAAATTCATAGTGTTGTAGGTCGTTTATCAGCAAAAGAAAGCATTGTTTCTTCTCGTCCATTTCGAACCCCTCATCACACTATATCTGATGTGGCTCTTGTTGGTGGAGGTGGATATCCTCAACCAGGGGAGATTTCTTTAGCTCACAATGGTGTTTTATTTCTTGACGAATTACCTGAATATAAAAGAACGGTCTTAGAAGTGATGAGACAGCCTCTTGAAGAAAGAATGGTTACCATATCAAGAGCTAAGTTTACCGTTGATTACCCTGCTTCTTTTATGCTAGTAGCTGCAATGAATCCTTGTCCTTGTGGGTATTATAATCATCCCGATAAAAATTGTGTTTGTCGTCCAGGTATCGTTCAGAAATATTTAAATAAAATATCGGGTCCTTTGTTAGATAGAATTGATTTACATGTTGAGGTAACTCCCGTTTCTTTTAATGAACTTTCTACTAATAATATTATTTCAGAAACAAGTAAAAATATAAGAGAACGGGTTATTAAAGCTAGACTTATTCAAGAAAAAAGATTTGTTAATGATTTAAATGTTTATTGTAATGCACAAATGTCTAGTAAACAAATCAGAAATATTTGTAAATTAGATGAAAGTAGCATCTCTTTATTAAAAAAAGCAATGGATAGATTAGGGTTATCAGCAAGAGCTTATGACAGAATATTAAAGGTAGCCCGTACAATTGCAGATTTAAATGAGTGTGATCATATTAATCAAACACATATAGCAGAAGCTATACAATATAGAAGCTTAG
>CALTNV010000025.1 GCA_943845485.1 uncultured Flavobacteriales bacterium
TTTAGTGATAGCACCGAGTGGAGCTCCTATAAAAAAGAGTATTAAACAAGATATTGAGAATGAAATTTTTTTGTGTAGTTCTGTTTTAATATCTGTTTTCTTTTTTTAGAATTTGTTTTCATATTCTTTAAGCGAAAACTTACTGTGCTGTCACTAAAAAAGGAGGATTAGGTCTTCCAGTTATTCTTTCTGTAGTTATTTTCTTAGGATACTATATCATAGGAACCTCATCAAAAACAATGATTGAAAATTACACTATATCTCCTGAACTAGGTATGTGGTTAAATACAATTATACTAACTCCTTTAGCTATCATACTTACAGTTGCAGCAAACAATGATATATCACTTCTTAATAAACAAGGATGGAAAGATATTGTTAAAAAGATTTTTATAAATCCTTTTAAGAAGTAATTAAATGAAAAAAATACTACAAATTTGTTATAGACCTCCCCTACCATCTAAAGATGGAGGAACAATAGTGATGAGCGATTTGTTTAAGAACTTAAATGACGATAACAATAATAGAGTTTTTCAATTTATTATATCAACATCAAAACACCCTATAGAGGAAGAATATTATAATCGTCAAAAATCATTTTCGTCCTTCATAAATACTTCTTTTCAATTAAAAAAAATATTAGATTATTATCCAAACGCTATATTAACTAGATTTAAACATCAAACACTAATTGATGATTTAAAAAAATACATAGAAAAGGTTAAACCAGATATCATCATAGCAGATGGATTATATTCATTATACATAACTAGTTTATTAAAAAACAAATCTATATTTGATAAAGTTTACTACAGAGCACATAATATTGAACATCTAATTTGGGAACGTAAGTTAAATTCTTCCGTAAATTTTTTAAAAAAAATAATATTAAATCCCATAATAAAGAAATTTAAAAAAGAAGAAGCTAAACTTATAAGTCTATTAAAAAACCCGATACTATACATTTCTAAAAAAGATAAAGAAATACTAAAAAGCAACGGTGTTGTAGTAAATTTTGATGTTCCAAAAATTGAAACATTAGTTGATAAGCCACCATTAAAAAACATTTTCTTCATTGGAGCAATGAATTGGGGGCCAAATATTGACGGTATTAAAGATTTTGTTTCTAAAGAATGGGATCAAATTTATAATCATGATCCAGAGCTTACATTTTACATTGCAGGAAGGAATTACGAGCCTACGCCTGAATTAGAAAATAAAAAAGGAATTAAAATTCTTGGTGAAATTAATAAACTTGAAGAAATTTATAACAAAGGACAAATTACCATTATACCAATATGGTATGGTAGTGGAATAAAGGTGAAAATTATTGAAGCTTTAAGAGCTGGTAAATGTATTATTACAACTCCTTTAGGAGTTGAAGGGATTGATATTACACATAATAAAAACATTATCGTATGCAATACGAATGAAGAAATAAAAAAATCTCTTTTTAAACTTATTAAGAATCCTGAAAAGGTTGAATCAATCTCTAAAAGCGCAAAAAAATTTGCTGATAATTTTTTTAACGGGGATTTAATAAAACTACAATTACAGAAAATACTTAAATAATGATTTTATTAAAATCTGTTTTATGGATATCTATAGTTTTAGTTATATACAACTATGTACTCTTCCCACTGTTCATAATCATAAAATCAAAAAATAAAACATTACCCTTTAAATTACATAATTTAAAAAACTGTCCAAAAGTTAGTGTCATTATCGCTGCTTATAATGAAGAAGAAGTCATTTCAGAAAAAATAAATTCTATACTTAATTCATCTTTTCCATTATCAAAAATAGAAATTTTAATTGGATCAGATAACTCTAATGACGGCACTAATAAGATTGTATCAAATTTTGAAATTAAATATCCACAAGTTAAATTAGTTAATTTCACTGAGAGAACAGGAAAACCTAAAATTATTGATACACTTAAAGACATTGCAAAAAATGATATTTTAATATTAACAGATGCAAATGTATTTTTTGATAAAAACACTATTTATGAAATTACAAAATACTTTGCTGATGATTCAATTGGCTTAATAGGTGGAAATATTATCAATAAAAATTTAAAGAAAAATGGAATATCTTTTCAAGAAAATCAATATTTAGATATTGAAAACCAAATTAAATTCGGAGAAGGTGTTCTATTTGGAAGTATGATTGGAGCATTTGGAGGAGTATTTAGTATTCATAAAAAATACTACACTGAGGTACCTAAGGGTTTTATATCAGATGATTTTTTCATTTCTATGAATGTTTTATTGAAGAAAAAGAAAGCAATTTTTAATAAAATGGCTTACTCTTATGAAGATATTAGCAATAATATTAAAGATGAATTTAATAGAAAAACTAGAATTTCTATTGGAAACTTTCAAAATTTATCCTACTTGATAAAAAATATAAAACAGATTAAATTTTCATTACTGGTACTTTTTATATCTCATAAAGTACTTAGGTGGTTAACTCCATTTTTATTACTAATCATACTTACTATATCAATAATAGTTAAAAATCAATCTTTGGCATATCATATAATTTATACTTTTAATATTCTATTCTATTCATCTATTTTAATAGATTATATTTTAAAAAAAATGAATGTGCATTTAAAATTATTGAGAGTTATTACGCACTTTGTTAGCATGAATATTGCTATTTTATTTGGTTTTTATAAATTTATCACCTCAACACAAAGTAACATTTGGACACCAACAAAAAGAAATCAATAAAACAACATTATACCTTAAAAATCCTTAATATCTGATTAGTTAACCCATTTTAATCTTTTTTCTTTTTTATCTTTACTTTAAATTAAACATAGAGATACCATGAGTCATAAACTCAATACTATAGAAGAAGCAATTGAAGATGTAAAAAACGGTAAAATAATTATCGTTGTTGATGATGAAGACAGAGAGAATGAAGGAGACTTCCTCGCTGCTGCTAGGTCAGTAACACCTGAAATGATTAACTTCATGGCTACTCATGGTAGAGGATTAATTTGTGCTCCTATCGTTGAAGATCGATGTGATGAATTAGGATTGGAATTAATGGTAAACTCTAATTCTGCTGCTTACGAAACACCTTTCACCGTTTCTGTTGATTTAAATGGGCATGGTTGCACCACTGGTATTTCTGCAAGCGACAGATCAAAAACTATTCAAGCACTTATTGATCCGACTATAAAACCAGAAGAACTCGGAAAACCAGGTCATATTTTCCCTTTAAGAGCAAAAAAAGGAGGAGTTTTAAGAAGAGCAGGTCATACTGAAGCTGCAATTGACTTTTCTAGGCTTGCTGGTTTTGAATCTGCTGGAGTTATAGTAGAAATTCTAAATGAGGACGGAACTATGGCTAGACTTCCTCAATTAATTAAAATTGCTGAAAAATTTGACTTAAAAATAGTTTCTATTGAGGATTTGATTGCTTACAGACTAAAAAATGAATCATTAGTAAACGAAAATATAATTGTTGATTTACCAAATGAGTATGGGGAATTTAAACTTCATCATTTTGATGAAAAAAATGGAGGTTTAGAGCATCTTGCACTTGTTAAAGGTGAATGGCAAAAAGATGAACCTATTCTAGTTAGAGTTCACTCATCTTGTATGACAGGAGATATTTTTGGTTCTTGTAGATGCGATTGTGGTCCTCAACTTCAAAAATCGATGGAAAAAATTGAAAAAGCTGGTAAAGGTGTTATTCTATACTTAAATCAAGAAGGAAGAGGTATTGGGTTATTAAATAAACTTAAAGCATATAAACTTCAAGAAGAGGGATTAGATACTGTTGAGGCAAATGAAAAATTGGGGTTCAAAAATGACCAAAGAGATTACGGTATTGGAGCTCAAATACTTAGAAAGCTTGGAGTGTCAAAAATGAAGTTAATGAGTAATAACCCTCGAAAACGAACAGGACTTATAGGATATGGATTAGAAGTCGTAGAAAATATACCACTAGAAATTGAATCTAATATACATAATGAAAAGTATTTAGAGGCACAGATCCTGATCGTCAGTTAGAAAGTAGACGAGATTTGGCGGCGGCGCCGTAGGCGGCGGCGTGGAA
>CALTNV010000026.1 GCA_943845485.1 uncultured Flavobacteriales bacterium
CGCAGATATTATTTCTATTCCTTTATACTTTATTAAAGGCTACACATTATCAAGTATAAAGGAATAGAAATAATATCTGCGACTAATAAATACAACCAATTTTCAATTTTACGTTTAGCCATTAACCACATACCCGAAAAAAAGACCCCAGTTGTAAATGCGTCTACATAAGCAGTCCAATTATTCCATTTATCAAATATCTCATATAAAATAAAAATAAATATAATTGCGCCTATAAAAATGTATAAAGTTATCTTAAGGTCTTTTTTAGTTGCTTTTGATATAGGTGTTTCTTTGTTTGTATTCCCTACTTTACGGGTCCAAATATACCAACCTAAAATACTCATATATAAATAATATGCATTTACAATCATATCACCCAATAACCCCCATTGAAATAATAAATATACATATAGTATAGTACTAATGATACCTGTTGGAAATACAAGGATGTTGTTTTTGAGAGAAAATATAACTGATAGAACACTAAAAATAATAGCAGTAATTTCTAAGATGATAAATAATGTACTATATGAATTGTATTGACTAAATAAAATATCATAAAGTTCATTCATAATTTATTGTGTTATATAAGACTATATAGTTTTCCTGGTAAAGATTTAATGACTCCTTGAAACTCTAAATTTAATAAGGTACTAGCTAATTGACTCTGAGTCAAGCCTGTTTTAAAACTAATTTCATCAATATGTATTTTATTCGCTTTTATGCATTCAGTAATTAATGTTTCTTCTTCATTTAAATTTACAAAAAGTGATGTTTGGATATTATTTATATTTTTTTGTTCCTTCTTGTTATCCCAACACATGAATTCAATTAGATCTTTCCCTTCTTCGATTAAATGTGCTCTATTACTTTTTATTAATTGGTGACATCCTTTCGCACCTTCGTGATTTACTTGTCCAGGAAAGGCAAAAACATCTTTATTATAATCATTACCAAGTTTAGCTGTAATCATTGACCCTCCTTTAATACTACTTTCTATAACAATTATAGCATCAGCCATACCGGCAACAATCCTATTTCTTTTAGGGAAGTTTTCTCTCTCAGGATTTGTATCACTCGTAAACTCGGAGATGATATTCCCATTTTGACTGATCATATTTTTCGCTATGTCGTAATGTGTTTTTGGATATATTTGGTTTAACCCATGAGCTACTACAGCAATAGTTGGTATTTTATACTTTAAAGCAGCATTATGTGCGCATATGTCAATACCATAAGCCAAACCACTTAAAATTATTACATCTTCAAATGTGGATAAATATTTGACTAGTTTTTCTGTGTTTTTTTTTCCGTAATCACTAGCATTTCTCGTACCAACTATGCTAATTATTTTATGTTTATTAACATTCAAAGGTGTTTTGCTAAAAATAATTAGTGGAGCATCGTCGTAAACTTTTAGTTTGTCAGGATATTCAAAATCTAAATAAGTATAAGCAAAAATGTTATTTTTAATCAAAAAAGCTATTTCTTCTTCAGCTATTTCTTCTAAATAATGATGATTTATGATTGACTCAACTATTTTATTAGCTATACCTGGTATAGCTAATAATTCTTTTCTTTTTTTTAAAAAAACTTGTTCAATTCCACCGCTATAAGCAATTATCTTTTTGGCATTTACAACACCAATATTTGGAAGATTTTGAAGTATTAGGAGGTTTTTTATTTTTAATTTATTATCCAAGGATTTTTCTTACAAAATTAAAATTCCTTTTTCTTTAATTAGTGGTATTTTAGTTAGGTGTTTTTCGTCAATTGTTCCAGGTAAAAAAATGTATTTTCTGTCAAATAATTCTCCATTCACAAAAAAAGTAACTAAAAACTCGTTTGATAAATGAAATAATTCATCGGTAATCAATTCAATACTTTTATAGCTTTTAGCTGCAACACTATCCATTTGGTACCTTAAAGTACTTGTTTTTTGCTTTACGCCATTAATTTCACCATACCCCGTTGAACTAATAAAAACGGTTTCAATAGCATCTGGTTTCATATTTACAAGATAAGCGGTCCATTCTTTATCGCCTAGCTTATTTTCGTGAGCAACTATTGCTATTCCAACATCGTCTACTTTTTTAACTTCAATATCTTTAATCATCCTGTATTTATTTTAAGTCCTTTTCTACCTTAAGAGCTATATCTATATAATCATATAAATCTTTTGGGTGTCCTAATTCATTTATATCTTTTCTTTTATGTCCAGTTCTAACAATAACCATGTTCTCATAAGGTAAAACGATGATAAATTGTCCAAGAATTCCTCTAAAGTAAATAAATTGACGTCCCCTATATTGTGCTTTCCAAAAACAATGAGAATATCTGATATTTGGTTGATTATTTAATTCAATATCAGGCAATTCATTTGTTACCCAAAGCTTATTAATATAGTCTTTTGAAATTACCTGTTTATCATTGAAGCGTCCATTTTGTAATATCAATTGGCCTAATTTAGCAAAGTCTCTGGTAGTAGCATAGAAACAACAATAAGTTTTCTCTACACCATGGTTGTCTAAAGACCAGTAAGCATTTTTTTGAGTTCCTAGCTTTTTCCAAAGCTTTTCTTCTGTAAATAATGAAATATTTTTCCCTGTAGCTTTTTCTAATACTTGAGCTAAAATTTGAGTATTCCCACTTTGATAATTAAAAAAAGTTCCTGGTTCTTTCTCAACTTTTAAATCTAAAATCATTTTGTTTAAGTTGTCGCCATAATAAGCTTCTGCATTTTCTGAGAATGGATTACTACCGCTTTCATTCCACTTTAAACCGCTACTCATGTCTAATAAATGCTTTATGGTTAATTTAGATTTAAAAGGGTCGTTCTTATAGCCTGATAAGTATTTACACACTAATTCATTTTCATCTTTTATAAATCCTTCATCAATAGCTATTCCAACTAGCAATGAAACAATAGATTTAGCTGCTGAAAATGAGTTTGTTAATGTAAACTGATTACTACCATTATAGTATCTTTCAAAGATAATAGTATTGTTTTTTGCAATTAAATAGGAGTTTGTTTTGGTTTTTATAAGCTTTTTTTTAAGCTGTTTAGGTAAAATATAAGTGAAATGTGCGATGTTTTTTTTCCAAATATGAATCTTTGAATTTTCAATTTTTCTTGTCGGAAAAACTTTTATATCAAAAATAGATGGACCAGTTTTTCCTTTTAAAAAAGTGTTTTGGATTGCAAAAAATATATACGATTTACCACTTAAAAAAATATATGCTATTAAAATAGAAAGTATAATTAATAATATAGATATTAAGCTTATCGTAAACATATGGTTGGGTTTTAAACGTTTATTTAGGCATATTCAATTTCAAATAAAGAAGCAATATTGGTTTTTAATTTTTGTTTTACTTCCTCTATATCAACTTCTTTTCCTAATTCTTTTTGCATAGATGTAACTTGTTTATCGGTAATTCCACAAGGCACAATGTGATTAAAATAATTCAAATCTGTATTTACATTTAACGCTAAGCCGTGCATGGTTACCCATCTACTGCATTTAACGCCCATTGCACAAATTTTTCTTGCTTTTGCAGGATGTTTAGGGTCTATCCAAACACCAGTTAAACCGTCAAATCTTTCGCCCTTTATACCATATTCTGCAATAGTCAAAATAACCGCTTCTTCTAAAAAACGAAGATATTTATGTATGTCGGTAAATATTTGATCTAAATCAAAAATAGGATAACCCACAATTTGCCCTGGGCCATGATAAGTGATATCTCCTCCACGATTGATTTTAAAAAACTGGACATTGTTTTTTTCTAACTCTTCTTTTTGAAGTAGTAAATGAGATACCTCTCCACTTTTTCCTAATGTATAAACATGTGGATGTTCACAAAATAATAAATGATGTTTAATGCCTATATGTTTAGTTTTATTCTCTTCTTTTCTATTGGCAATTTTATTGTTTACTGAAGCATCAAAAAGTTCGGTTTGGTAATCCCAAGCTTTTTGGTAATCAACTTCTCCTAAATCTTCAAAATTTACTTTAATCATCTTATAAATATTTACACAAAAATATTTAAAAACAAGTGATAATTGGTAATTTCATGTTTTTAAATAATATAGACTTACTTTTTTAACATTTTTATAGATATGATGAATTTAGATTTAAGCTCAAAAAGAGCTATTGTTTGCGGAAGTACTCAAGGAATTGGTAAAGCAATTGCTTTAGGTTTAGCAGAAATGGGAGCCTCTGTAACATTGGTTGCACGAAATGAAGATAAGTTGAAAGAAGTTATGGCTGAGTTATCATCTTCAAACAATCAAGCGCATGAGTTTATTGCTGTTGATTTTTCAAACTTTACAAATGTAAAAAATGCTTTTGATAACTATTTTAGTAATAGACAAGAAGCGCATATATTAATTAATAATTCAGGAGGCCCAAAAGGAGGTCCAATCATTAATGCTACACCGGGAGAATTTATAGATACATTCAATCAGCATTTAGTTTGTAATCAAATTATAGCGCAAGCTTGTGTTCCTTTTATGAAAAAAGCGGGTTACGGACGTATTATTAATATTATTTCTACATCAGTTAAAGCGCCATTACGTGGATTAGGAGTTTCTAATACGATTAGAGGAGCTGTTGGAAATTGGGCTAAAACAATGGCTACTGAGTTAGGAGAATTTAATATTACAACCAACAATGTATTACCAGGTGCTACTGATACGGTAAGATTAAGTTCTATTATTGAAGCTAAAGCTTTGAAATTAGGAAAATCTATTGAAGAGGTGAAAAAAGGAATGGATAATGAAGTGCCAATGTTGCGTATTGCCCAACCTGAGGAAGTTGCTAATGCTGCATTATTTTTAGCTAGTCCTGCTGCAAGTTATATTAATGGAATTAACATTCCTGTAGACGGAGGTCGTACACCAAATTTATAACCATTATTTTTAATGTCATTAACCGAGAACAATTTGTTCTCGGTTTTTTTATGCTTAAATATAGGGAAAGGTTGATCATGGCTAATTTAATTACGAATCGCTTTAAATAGGATATTAATTCATCAATTTATTCAATGAAACATTTAAATTCATTATCATTGTACTTTCTGCATCTAAATTTTTTTAAGTGAAAAAACTACTATTTATATTCCTAATCATTTCCTACCCTCTTTTAACTGAGGCTCAAACAAATAAGGTTTTTTATAAAGAAAAAGCCTCTAGTATTGTTGCAAAAAGTAATAAAGTTTTTTTGAAAAATGAGCGGGTTACATTTGTTCAATTTAATCCAAATGAAAGTATTCCTGTTTCTCAAGCAAATAATATTTTAAATTCTTTTATAGATAAAAGTACCGGAGGAATATCAAATTTTAAATTTTTAGAAAGAAAAACAGATGATTTAGGTTTTACCTTAATTAAGTATCAACAGCAATTAAATAATCTTCTAGTAGAAGATGCTATTTATTATGTTCATTCAAAAAACAATGCGATTGTTTCAGTAAATGGAGACTACTATAATAATATTAAAAGTAATTCAACTTTCAATGCTGGTGTTTCTTCAACAGAAGCAATACAGCTAGCTAAAAATTATTTAAGAGACAAGCCATATCAATGGGATGATCAAATTGTTGAAGCTCCAATTCAAGTGATTGTTGTGGATGATAATAATGTTGCTCATACAACCTATAAAGTAGATTTATATAGTCATAAACCATTAGCAAGAAAATATATTTATGTGGATATTCATTCTAAAAAGGTTATAAAATCTAAACAAAGAATATGTCATGGAGATGAAGTAGGTTCTGCAGAAACCAGATATAGTGGTGTCAAACAAATTACAACAGATAGTTATAATGGAAGTTATAGATTAAGAGAAACTGGTAGAGGAGGTGGAATTAATACTTATGATATGAATGAGTCAACAAATTATAATGATGCAGTTGATTTTATTGATAATGATAATTATTGGGATGAAACACTAAATGATGACGATGTTGCTTTTGATGTTCATTACGGTGCAGAAATGACCTACGATTTTTTCTATAATTGGTTTGGTAGAAATTCTTATGATGATAATGGTGCACCAATTAATAGCTTTGTTCATTTTGACGTTAACTTTGATAATGCCTTTTGGGATGGGTACTCCATGACTTATGGAGATGGCGACTTTTTGAACCCTTTAACAACGATTGATATAGTTGGGCATGAAATTACACATGCAGTAACTCAACATTCAGCAAACTTGGTCTATCAAGATGAGTCAGGAGCTTTAAATGAGTCTTTTAGTGATATTTTCGGAATTTCAGTAGAATTTATAAATAGACCAGCAGTAGCTGATTGGGTTTTAGGTGATGATTTAGGTTTTGTTGTTCGAAATATGGCTGATCCAAACTCTGAAGGAGATCCTCATACTAGAAATGGTAACAATTGGGCACCTTTAGGAGGTGCAGATAATGGAGGTGTACA
>CALTNV010000027.1 GCA_943845485.1 uncultured Flavobacteriales bacterium
TTAAAAAAGCAGCTTTTTTTATAAAAATATGTTTAACTAATCAATATTTTCAATAACCATAGCAGAAGCACCACCTCCACCATTACAAATACCAGCAGCACCTAATTTACCCCCATTTTGCTTTAATACATTTATTAAAGTTACAATAATTCTTGATCCTGAGTTACCAAGTGGATGACCTAATGAAACGGCACCTCCATTAACATCAACTTTATTTGCATCTAATCCTAATAATTTGGCATTAGCTAAACCTACAACTGAAAATGCTTGGTTTAATTCCCAATAATCAACATCAGCTACAGTTAAGTTTGCTTTCTTTAAAGCTTTTGGTACAGCTATTGATGGGGCAGTTGTAAAGTTTTCTGGTTCATGAGCAGCATCTGCATAACTAACTATTTTAGCGATTGGTTTTAAACCATGTTTTTCAACAGCTTCTTTACTTGCTAAAACTAATGCAGAAGCACCATCGTTTAAAGTAGAAGCATTGGCTGCAGTTACAGTTCCTTCTTTATTAAATACTGGTCGTAAAGATGGAATTTTCTCCATTTTTACATTTGTAAATTCCTCATCTTTATTAACTATAATTGCATCACCTCTTCTTTGAGGAACTTCAACAGCAACAACTTCGTTATCGAATTTACCTTCTGACCATGCTTTAGCTGATCTTGTATACGATTCTATAGCAAAGTTATCTTGATCTTCTCTTGTAAATCCATGATCTGTTGCACATTTGTCAGCACAAACTCCCATATGAACCCTATCGTAAACATCAGTTAAACCGTCTTTAACCAATCCATCAATCATTTTCACATCACCTAACTTTGTTGCTTTTCTAGCATCATAATAATGTGGAGTAGAACTCATGTTTTCCATTCCTCCTACAACAACGATATCGTTATCTCCAGTAAGAATTGATTGAGTTCCTAAACTAATAGATTTCATTCCTGAAGCACAAACTTTATTAATAGCAGTTGCTGGTACGCTATTTGGAATTCCAGCAAACATAGCTGCTTGCCTTGCAGGTGCTTGTCCTAAATTGGCTTGTAATACATTCCCCATGTAAACCTCTTCAACTTTATCAGCTGAAATATTAGCTTTTTCTAATGCCCCTTTAATTGCAGTAGCTCCAAGTTTTGGTGCTGGAACAGATGATAATGCTCCACCAAAGCTTCCTATGGGTGTTCTAACTGCTGATATAATATAAACTTCTTTCATGTCAATTTGTAAATTTTAATTTTATGTAAAAATAGTAAAAAAAGAAATTAATTTAAATGATTGTCTTTTTAGTGAAAATGACTATTTTGTTAAAAAACCAAAAGTGATAAATAATTTTGTTTAACAAATAAAACATTTGTTTAAACAATTTGTTTATATTTGTTCCAAGATTAAAAACCAATTTTAAAATGAAAGCTACTTACGATCAAATTTCAAAAAAAATAAGTAAAAATGTGACAAGAAAATATTCTACTTCTTTTTCATTAGGAATTAGCTTCTTACACAAAGAAATACAAGATGATGTATATAATTTGTATGGTTTTGTTAGATTAGCTGATGAAGTAGTAGACTCTTTTCATGGTTATGATCAAGAAAAGTTATTATCGGATTTAAAGGATGATACTTACAAGGCTATTAGTCAGAAAATATCAACGAATCCTGTTTTACATTCTTTTCAAGAAACATTTCATAAGTATGATTTTCCTGTTGAATTGGTAGATCAATTTCTTTACAGTATGGAAATGGATTTAAACCCTGATTTGAAATATGACAAGGATTTGTATGATGAATATATTGTAGGTAGCGCAGAAGTTGTTGGATTAATGTGCTTACTAATTTTCTTAGATGGAGATAAAGTAACCTATAACGAATTAGAACCTTATGCAAGGTCATTGGGAAGTGCTTTTCAGAAAATTAATTTTTTAAGAGATTTAAAACAAGATTTTGAAGATTTAGGAAGAACTTATTTTCCTGGAGTAGACTTTTCTAATTTTACTAACCAAGATAAGAAAACAATACAAAATGACATTGAGCAAGATTTTGCTCATGCATACATAGGTATCAAGAAATTACCTAAAAAAGCTCGTTTTGGTGTTTATTTAGCTTATATATATTACATCAGGTTGTTTAATAAAATTGAAAAGCTTGATGCTACTGTTTTATTAAATGAAAGGGTTAGAATTTCTGATAATAAAAAATATGGTTTATTTGTGAGTAGTTATTTAAGAAATTCGTTAAATCTAGTTTAACGACCATTATAATTATTTAAGCACGTGGAGAAGGCTGTTTTTTGGCATAGGAGAGATTTAAGACTTGAGGATAATCATGGTTTATCAAAAGCTACAACAGGTAGTGATAGTGTATATCCTATATTTATTTTTGATCAAAATATTTTAGAATCACTTTCTAAGGATGATAGGAGAGTATCAATTATTCAGCAAGCCTTATTTTCGTTAAATAAAGCTTATAATACCTACGGAAGTAAATTACATGTTTTATATGGAGATCCCAAAACTGTAATATTAGATTTTGTAAAAAAACACAATATTGACGTTGTTTACACTAACGAAGATTATGAGCCTTATGCTTTAAAAAGAGATAAGGAGATATATGAAAGCCTCAAAACACAAGAAAAATCATTGAAGTTTTTTAAAGATCAAGTTATCTTTTCAAAAAATGAAATCTTAAATAAAGACAAGCCATATAAAGTATATACGCATTATAGTAAATTATGGTTAAAAAAGTTTTCAGATGATTGTTTGAATGAGTTTAAAATCAACACTGAAGCTCTTTCTAAAATTATCGCATTTAAGAGTATTTCAATTTTTGATAAAGGTTTTATTTCTTCAGAAAGTAATATTTTACCTCATATATCAAATCAGATACTTCTTGATTATAAAGAAACAAGAAATTTTCCTTTTTTAGAAGATGGAACTTCTAAATCCAGTGTATATTTAAGATTTGGTCTTATCTCTGTTAGAAACTTAATCAAAGAAGTTAAATCTAATTCAACTTTATTAGGAGAGTTTATTTGGAGAGAATTTTTTCAGATGCTTTTATGGCATCACCCTTCAAGTATTGATTTAGAATTAAAAGCTAAATATAGAGGTTTGCCTTTCGAAAATAACTTTGATTTTTTTGAAGCTTGGAAAAAAGGAAAAACGGGTTACCCTATCGTTGATGCTGGTATGAGAGAGTTAAATGCTACTGGTTTAATGCATAATAGGGTAAGAATGATTACGGCCTCATTTTTAATTAAACATTTATGTATTGATTGGAGATGGGGAGAAGCATATTTTGCTGAAAAATTATTGGATTTTGATTTAGCTTCTAATGTTGGTAACTGGCAATGGGTTGCTGGTTGTGGAAGTGATTCGGCTCCTTACTTTAGAGTTTTTAATCCAACCTTACAACAACAAAAGTTTGATCCAAATTTTGAATACATAAAAAAATGGGTTCCAGAATATGGAACTTCTCAATATGTTGAGCCTATTGTGAACCATAAAGAGGCCAGAGAAAAGATTTTACAATTGTATAAAAAACATCTTCAAGTATGAAAAAATCAATTGTAATTGGAGCTGGTGTTGCTGGTTTAGCTGTGGCTATTAGGTTAGCTAATAAGGGTTTTAAAGTATCTGTGTTTGAAAAAAACGATACTTATGGAGGAAAACTAGGCAGTTTTACTTCTCAAGGGTTTAGGTTTGATACTGGACCAAGTTTGTTTACTATGCCTGAGTATTTTGAAAGTTTATTTTCTGAATCAGGATATAAGTTTTCAGATTTTGTTGATTATAAAAAGCTAGATTCATCGTGTAAATATTTTTTTGAGGATGACTCTGAATTTACTTTTTACAAAAATAAAGAAAAGCTATCTGATGAACTTGTTAAAGTTTTTGAAAATGACAAAGCCAATGTTCTTAATTATTTAGATGACGCAAGAAACCTATATGAAAAATCAGGAGCTTTATTCATTGAAAATAGTTTACATAAGTTAAATACATTTATTTCTTATAAAGCTGTTAACTCATTACCTTATTTATTAAGCATTGAAAATAGCAAACCTCTACATTTTAAAAATAAAAAATACTTTTCATCAAGTAAACTAATTCAGTTATTTGATAGATATGCCACTTATAATGGTTCTTCACCTTATAAAACTCCAGGTATGATGTCTATGATTCCTCATTTAGAGCAAAATATTGGAACATTTTTCCCAAAAGGAGGAATGAGGTCGTTGGTTGATGCTTTGTATCATTTAGCCTTAAAATTAAATGTTAGTTTTCATTTTAATCAAGAAGTGAATAAACTACAAGTAAAAAATAATGAAATTGATTCTGTTTTAATTGGAGATAAATTTTATAAGGCAGATGTTGTTATTTCAAATATGGATGTAGCTCTAACCTATAAAACTTTATTGGATGACTTAAAAACTTTTAATAAGGAGATAAAAAAGGAAAGAACTAGCTCAGGAGTTGTTTTTTATTGGGGAATTAAAAGATCTTTTAAGCAGTTAGATTTACATAATATTTTCTTTTCAAAAGATTATAAACTTGAATTTGATCAAATTTTTACTGAAAATAAAATACCAAATGATCCAACTATTTATGTAAATATTACTGCTAAACATGATAAATCTGACGCTCCATTAAATATGGAAAACTGGTTTGTTATGGTAAATGTTCCATCAAAATTTAATTATTCTGATAGTGATATCGAAGATTTAAAATCTAAAGTAATATTAAGTCTTTCTGAAAAATTAAAAGTTGATATTAATGATTTAATAGTTACAGAAGACATTCTTCATCCAAAAAAAATAGCGAATAATACAAATGCTTATATGGGAGCTTTATATGGTACAGCATCGAACAGTGTCATGAGTGCCTTTAATAGGCATAGCAACTTTTCTTCAAAATTTAATA
This sequence comes from uncultured Flavobacteriales bacterium, assembly GCA_943845485.1. The sequence goes on from CALTNV010000027.1 coordinate 4,914, forward strand.
ATTTATTTTTTGCACTATTTAAACACAATGGGATTCCACCTCCAGGATGAACTGTACCTCCTACAAAAAATAAATTATTAAATTTTGAAG
>CALTNV010000028.1 GCA_943845485.1 uncultured Flavobacteriales bacterium
TTTAAAAATTCGGCTTGTGCTTAACCGAAAATTTATAGCTAATTCGCACGCTACGAGCCATATACAAACCGTTAGCCACAAGTCAAAAAAACATTGTTAATCATAAATATATTATTGTTTATCAATAATTATTGTATATTTGAATAATTAAATCTTCAAATATGAAAAAAGCAATATTATTTAAAACACTGGTTGATATACTTTACATTCTACATTTTATTGGACTAATTGGAATAATATTTATAATACCTTTTGGAACTGTCAATATTAACCAAATAAATATGAGTGTAGAAGATTGGAGTTTATTTTATTGGTCAATATTTATTGTAAGTCTATTTGCTTATATAATATTTTTAAGAGGTCTGTATTTTTTGAGAAAAATGGCAAGGTTCTTATTAACGAACAAATATTTTTCCGATGACACTATAGTAAACTTAAAAAAATCTGGAAATAATTTTCTTTACACAGGAATTATATCATTTGCTCTTATTGTTGTTTTATGGATAAGCAAACTAACTGGAGGAAAGTTTGAATTGATATATGATAACAATCTATTAATTCCTTTGTTTTTGTCCATAATTGGAATGTTTTTTATCATTCAAAGCAATGCTCTGAATTTGGCAAAAGGAATTAAAGAAGAAAATGAACTAACAGTTTAATTTATGGCAATTGTAATAAATCTTGATGTTATGCTAGCCAAGAGGAAAATGAAAAGTAAAGAACTTGCCGAAATAATTGGAATTACAACAGCTAATATTTCGATATTAAAATCTGGAAAAGCAAAAGCAATTCGATTTTCGACATTAGAATCTATATGTAAGGCTCTTGAATGTCAACCTGCTGATATACTAGAATACAATGAAACTGAATAAAAACCTGTGGCTAACACCGTGTAAAAAAAATTGCTAGTAAAAGCCAATTTACGAAAGTCCTCGCGGACTTTCTATCTGTGAATTATTTGCTAACTTGAGTGCTTAAAACACGCAACTTTCCTTACACAAACACGTTGGCAGTAATTTGAAAACGATAAAATTAAAGATGAACATTAAACAATTAACAATTGGACTTCTGACAATAGGGTTAATGAGTTGTAACTCGACACCGAAAGAAAAAAACGAAGAAGAAACAGCAACCTATTCGGACATTAAGATTGTCGGTGCAATGAAAAATGTAATGTGGAAAGGCGAATTAGGAAGTAGTATTAATCTTGATACCATTTCGGACAAAAATGGACTTTATGGACTTGGTCCTGTAAGCTACTTAACAGGAGAATTACTGATTAATAACGGTAAGAGCTACGTGTCAAAAGTTACTTCGGACTCGACAATGACTGTTGAAAAGACATTTGAAACATCAGCACCTTTTTTGGTCTATGGAAACGTAACTGAATGGACTGAAATTGAATTACCATTTGAACTAAAGACAATTCAAGAGTTGGAAAAATTCGTTGACAACAAAACAACTGGTTTTAAAAGACCATTCGCCTTTAAATTAATCGGACAAGTTTCGAGTGCTGTAATTCATATACAGAATTTACCCGAAGGAACAAAAGTATCATCGCCTGATGAAGCACATCAAGGACAAACAAATTACAATATCGAAAATGAAAATGCTGAAATAATCGGGTTCTTTTCGACAGAACATAAAGGCATTTTTACACATCACGATTCATTTTTGCATATGCACTTGATAACAAAATACGAGAGTAAAATGGGACATTTAGACGAATTAGAAATCGGAGAAATGAAATTATATATACCGAAAAAATAAAAACTACCGCCAACATTGGCTATACGTAATGCGGGCGAAAGTGCTAATGTGAAAGCAAATTCATTAAACAAATATTTCGGTAAACCGACAGTGGAGTGCCTTGAAAACCCGCACTACGCATAGCCGAGACCGTTGTGCATAATTTAACCGAAACGCAAAATGCCATTCCCAATCGACAAAAAATACATCGAAGAAACTGAATCAGAATTGAATGTAAAATTCCCGACTGAATTTAAAAATCGAATGATAAAATCAAATGGCGGAGAATTATTAATTTCGAGAGAATTTGAATTTGAACTACATCCTTTTTTTGATAAATCAGACCGAAAGCGAATAAGTCGGACTTGTAATCATATCGGACTTGAAACAAAAAATGCTCGTGAATGGAATGGATTTCCTGAAAATGGAATAGCAATTGGTGCAGATGGTTTTGGGAATAAATTAATATTGACTCATAATGGAAATAGAAATCTTTCTGACGAACTGTATTTCTGGAATCACGAAACAAGGAAAACAGAAAAAATAGCTGAATCTATTAATAAGCTTAACATTAAAAAAAGTTCGTTTTGGCGAAAAATATTCGGGATATTATTAATAATTATTTCATTAAGTTCTTGCAAGAATGAACATTTCTGCACAATAAATGAAAATAATGCTGGAAAAGAAGTTTATGATTTAGAAGAGGCTTCTTGTTTTATTGCATTGAAAATGAACAAAAAAACATCTGAATTGAATTTAATTCGTGAAGCTTTGATTGCAGAAGAAAACTATATGAATAATATTGGACTGATTTCCGAAAAGTCAAATTTAGAATCAGATGTTGAAATAGATATTAATGAACTTGCGGAATATGCTCTGAATAAAGAAAAAATTGAATTAACAAAAAATGAATTATTAGAAATTTACGATACTGAAATTGAATATTTAAAATTTATCGGTGTTGTAAATAAATAAAAAACTATGCACAACACCGTATAAAATTAATTGCTGGTTTTAGCCAGTTTACGAATGTCCTCGCGGACTTTCTATTTGTGTTTTATTTGCTAACTTTAGTGCTTAAAACACGCAACTAATCTTATACAACAACGTTGTACACAATTATGAAAATTTTTCTACAAATAATAATTCTACTCTTATCAACTGTTTCTTTTTCACAAATAAAAGAGCAGAAAGAAAAAATAGAGAAATATCAAAATAAGTGGACAAAGAAAGCAGAATTAGAAATCAAAAAAAATGAATTACACAAAGCATATATTTCTTACAACTTTATAAAAGATGTCGATGCTACATCAGCTAAAGGGCTTATAGCTTCTCATAAATTAGATTCCTTAAAAATAGTCTTACGAGAAAACTTAAAAAACAATCTTGCTGGAATATGGGAAATTAAAATTTTTGGAGATCTTAAATCTGAAAATAATCGAAAACACTATAAAAGGCTAGGGAAATATATCAAAGTATCTAATAGTTCAATCTATTTTTTCAAAAATAAAA
>CALTNV010000029.1 GCA_943845485.1 uncultured Flavobacteriales bacterium
TTCATACACTCCATGGTTAAGTAAAATTACTAATGATATGTATTTAGCTGACATGTCATGGTATCAAAAAATTAATGATGACTTTACTTTAACCTCTTCATTTAGATATTTTAATTTAGGAGAGATTCAGTTTACTGATGAAAATGGAGCTTCTTTAGGCCAAGGTAAACCAAATGAGTTTGCATTCGATTTTGGCGCTGCTTATGGTATTGGTAAAAACTTTTCTTTAGGTATGAGTTTCAGATATATATATTCTAATATTGCCAGCGGTTTTGGAACAACCAATACTGATATTGCAGCAGGTCAGTCATTTGCAGCAGATGTTTCTGCATTAATTAAATTTCCAGATGTTAAAGTTGGAGATTTAAATTCTGATATTTATTTAGGAGTAAACATTAGTAACATTGGAAATAAAATGGATTATGGCGGACCGGAAGATGAAAAAAGTTTTTTGCCAACTAATTTAAAAATTGGACCATCTTGGGATATTCAATTAGATAAATATAATTCTCTTGTTATTTCAGCAGATTTTAATAAATTATTAGTTCCTACTCCACCAGTTTATGCTAGCGATGTTCCTGGTAGTAATGTTACTGCAGGATCACCTGAAGATATCATCGTTTCAGGTGAAGATCCAGATAGAGGTGTTATAAATGCTATGTTTACATCTTTTTCAGATGCTCCAGGTAATGTTTCTTATAATTCATCAAATAATTCATATACTGTAGAAAAAGGTTCAAAATTTAAAGAGGAAATGAGTGAGGTTCAATGGTCAGTTGGTGCAGAGTATTGGTATGGTGAACCGAAAATATTTGCTTTTAGAGCTGGATATTTCCATGAAAGTCCAACAAAAGGAAACCGAAGATATATTTCTTTTGGTGCAGGATTTAAATATCAAGTTTTGCAAGTTGATTTATCTTATTTAATACCTACTGTTCAAGATAACCCATTAGCAAACACTCTTAGGTTAGATTTAATTTTTAATTTAGATAAGAAGAAACAAGCTAAACCACAACAAAATTAATAATGATGAAATTTAGAGTAGGATTAGGGTATGATGTTCATAAATTAGTAGAAGGTAAAGACTTTTGGCTAGGTGGTATTAAGGTAGATCATACTAAAGGTGCTATTGGCCACTCAGATGCGGATGTATTATTGCATTCAATATGTGATGCTCTATTGGGGGCTGCTAATTTAAGAGATATTGGTTTTCATTTTCCAGATACATCTTCTGACTATAAAGGTATAGATTCAAAGATTTTGTTAGCTGATGTTGTAAAGTTGATAGAAGGTAAAGAATATAAAATTTCTAATGTAGATTGTACTATTGCTTTACAACAACCAAAAATTTCTCCATATATTGAAGAAATGAAATTAACAATATCTAAAATTATGAACTTAGATGTTGAAGATGTTTCTATTAAAGCCACTACCACAGAACGTTTAGGGTTTGAAGGAAGAGAAGAAGGTGTTAGTGCTCAAGTAGTTACTTTATTATATAAAAATTGATAAAGAATACTATACTATTTCTTAAATTTTAATTAACTTTGCACCCCATAGAAAGACATCTAATTTCTTTAAAAATCTATGGAAAAGCAAACTAAATATATATTTGTAACAGGTGGTGTTGCATCTTCATTGGGAAAAGGTATAATTTCTGCCTCATTAGCCAAATTATTACAATCTAGAGGTTTTTCAGTAACTATTCAAAAAATGGATCCATATTTAAATGTTGATCCAGGAACATTGAATCCATATGAACATGGTGAATGTTTTGTAACTAATGATGGTGCTGAAACAGATTTAGATTTAGGACATTATGAACGATTTATTAATACTCCTACATCAAAAGCCAATAACATTACAACTGGAAGAGTATATTCTAATGTTATTGAAAAAGAACGAAAAGGAGAGTATTTAGGTAAAACTGTTCAAGTAATACCTCACATCACCAATGAAATAAAAGATAATATTCAAATCCTTGGAAAACAAGGTATATATGACTTTGTAATTACTGAAATAGGAGGTACAGCTGGTGATATTGAATCATTACCTTATATTGAGGCTATTCGACAATTAGATTGGGAGTTACCTAACCAATGTTTATCTGTTCATTTAACTTTAGTACCTTATTTGGCCGCTGCAGGTGAATTAAAAACCAAGCCAACTCAAAATTCTGTTAAGAAAATGTTAGAATTAGGTGTTCAACCAGACGTTATTGTTTGTAGAACTGAACATACTTTATCTGATGAAATAAGAGAGAAAATAGCTCGTTTTTGTAATGTTCAAAGAAATGCTGTTATTGAGTCAATTGACTGTGCTACTATATATGATGTTCCTTTACTTATGTTAAAGGAAAAACTTGATATTGTTGTTCTTGATAAATTAAATGTAAAATCTAAACAAGAACCAGATTTAACTAATTGGAAAAACTTTTTAGGAAAATTGAAAACTCCTAAATCTGTTATTAAAATAGGTTTAGTTGGTAAATATGTTGAGTTAAAAGACAGTTATAAATCAATCTCTGAATCTTTTATTCATGCAGGAGTAACTAACGAATGTGATGTTGATTTACAATGGATTCATTCAGAAAAATTAACTGAAGATAATGTAGAAGCTACTCTTAGTGGTCTTTCAGGAATTTTAGTTGCACCAGGTTTTGGTTCTAGGGGTGTAGAGGGTAAGTTATTAGCTGTTAAATATGCTAGAGAAAATAAAGTTCCTTTTTTAGGTATTTGCTTAGGTATGCAATGTGCTGTGATTGAGTTTGCAAGAAATGTTATTGGCTGGGATGATGCAATGACTGCTGAAATTAATCCTAATAGTGAACACAAGGTGATTGATATTATGGAAGAACAAAAATCAATTACTGATATGGGTGGAACTATGAGGTTAGGTGCTTATCCTTGTAAATTATCTAAATCATCAAATGTTTATGATGCATACGATAAAGTTAATATTAGTGAGCGACATAGACATAGATATGAGTTTAATAATGAATTTATAGAAGAGTTTAAAAAAAATGGAATGATTTCTACTGGGGTAAATCCTGAAACTAGTTTAGTTGAAGTAGTTGAGATACCTAATCATCCTTGGTTTGTTGGAGTTCAGTATCACCCTGAATATAAAAGTACTGTTGCTAATCCTCATCCTTTATTTGTTTCGTTTGTAAAAGCATCACTAAAAAATAGTTAATATATTAAATTATTTTTTTAAAAAAAGGTCCTCTTTAAATTTTTAAGAGGACCTTTTTTAGTTAACTAGTTTTTATAATTAGCAATATATGCTATCAATTTCTTTTTGATATTTATCTTTAATGATTCTTCTCTTCAATTTTAAAGTTGGAGTTAACTCTCCATTTTCTACAGTCCATTCTTCTTTTAGAAGCTCAAATTTTTTAATTTGTTCCCATTTTCCAAATTTTTGATTATATCGATCAATTTCTTTAGCAATTCTATTTATTATAATTTCGTTACTAACTAATTCTTCAATATTATTAAATGTAATTTTCTTTCTTAAACAGTAATCTTTTAAGAATGAAAATGAAGGAACAATTAATGCAGACGGATGTTTTTGGTTTTCTCCAATTATCATTATTTGTTCTATAAACCTACTTTCTTTAAATTTATTTTCCATTACTTGAGGTGCTATATATTTACCTCCAGAAGTTTTAAACATTTCTTTTTTTCTATCGGTAATGTACAGGAAATCATTTCTGAACTCTCCAATATCTCCAGTCTTAAAATATCCATCATCTGTAAAAACTTCTTTAGTTTTTTCTGGCAAATTATAATAACCCATCATTACATTAGGACCTTTAACTACAATTTCTCCATCTTCTTCAATTCTAACTTTTACTAAATCAATAGGTTTACCGACTGAACCAAATCTCATTCCATCATTTTTTACCTCGTTAACGCTAATTACAGGTGATGTTTCTGTTAATCCATATCCTTCCATAATTGGAATGTCAGCAGCATTGAATATTCTAGCTAATCTTGTTTGTAAAGAAGCACTTCCAGATGCAATAGCTTTTACATTGCCTCCAACAGCTTCTTTCCATTTACTAAAAATTAGTTTTCTAGCAATTGAAAGCTTAAGCATGTAAAAGGCCGAATTGTCTTTTTCTTGATATTCTTCAGCTACACTTAAAGCCCAAAAGAATAATGCTTTCTTAACTCCAGACAAATCCTCTCCTTTAGCTATTATCTTATCATATATTTTTTCAAGTAATCTTGGTACTGCGGTAAAAACCTCTGGTTTTACTTCTTTAAGATTGTCTCCAATTGTTTCTAAACTTTC
>CALTNV010000030.1 GCA_943845485.1 uncultured Flavobacteriales bacterium
CACTACTGATCATGGTACCATAAAAGTTAATGATAGTAGTGATAACAACATCAAAACCTTTATCTGATATAAATTTTATGACATCGTAAATTGGAGAGTTTTCAAACCAACTTTTAGTGATGGACCTGTAAGATTTTTCATCGTCAGCTAATTCTCTAATAACTTCCATATCTGTTCTAGCATGTGATAGCATATCAACAAAATTATATACTAAAACGTTTAATTCATTAGATACTAAATCATTTAAATTTTCTACATACTTTTTTCCTGCTGCTAAATTTGTTATTTTATGATAAGAAAGATTAACGTCAACACCAATCCTTTTTAGGTTTTCATTTAAAAAAAACTCTTCATGACTATTTTTACTGCCTTCTTGGTCTTCCTCTATCCAATAATCAGGATATCTTTTCTTTATTTCTGAAGGCATTAAACCTGCAAAAAAAGAATTTCTTGCATATTGGGTAGCGGTAGGTAAAATACTCATTGAAAAGGTTTCTTTTTCAACCCTTAAAAATTGTGATATGATAGGTTTAATAGTTAACCACTGATCGTACCTCAGATTATCAATAACAATTAAAAAAGTTTTATTTTCTTTTAAAATTGGTGCAATTTCATTCTTAATTACATTAGGAGATAAATTTAATTCTTCAGGAGCATCTATTAACCAATCTTTGTAAGAGTTAGTGACATATTTTGAAAATAATGTTGATGCCTCTGATTTTTGAGATTCTAAAATTGATGACATACTTTCATCATCACTTTTATCGAGTTCAATTTCCCAATAAGTTAGTTCTTTATATAAAGAAATCCAGTCATTTAAATCTAAATGATTCATCAACTTCATCGATATTTCTCTAAATTCTTGTTGGTAATTTTGTATGGTAGTGTCAGAAATTAATCTTTTAGTATCTAAATTCTTTTTTATAGATAAAATAATTTGATTAGGTCTAACTGGTTTTATTAGATAATCAGATATTTTAGAACCTAAAGCCTCTTCCATAATATGCTCTTCCTCACTTTTGGTTATCATAACTATAGGAACACTAGGTGATTTTTTCTTTATTTCTCTTAAAACATCTAAACCTCCTAAACCAGGCATATTTTCATCTAAAAATACAATATCAAATATTCCTTCTTCAAAAATATCTAAAGCATCATTTCCATTATTACATGTGGTTACATCATAATCTTTCTGCTCAAGAAATATAATATGAGATTTTAATAAATCTATTTCATCATCAACCCAAAGAATTTTTATTTTTCTCATATTTTTAATCTAAATTTAAGTTTAATTTAATCATTATATTCTTAAGGATGAATAATAAAATTAATAAAAGGAAAATATTTAACGACCCAATATATGACTTTATTTCAATTCCCTTTGATTTTGTTTTAGATGTTATAGATCATCAATACTTTCAAAGGTTAAGACGTATTAAACAATTAGGTTTAACAAGTCTTGTATATCCTGGTGCTTTACACAATAGGTTTGAGCATGCTTTAGGAGCAATGTCACTTATGGTTAGTGCCGTACAAAGTTTAAGAAATAAAGGTGTTGATATTACAGAAGATGAATATGAGGCTGTAATTTTAGCTATTCTATTACATGATATAGGTCATGGCCCATTTTCGCATGCATTAGAATTCACAATTGTTGAAAATGTTCATCACGAGCAACTAAGTGAACTTTTCATGGAAAAGTTAAACTTAGAATATGATGGCAAACTTACATTGGCAATTAAAATTTTTAAAGGAGATTACCATAAACTATTTTTGCATGAATTAGTCTCTAGCCAACTAGATATGGACAGGTTAGATTATTTAATTAGAGATAGTTTTTATTGTGGTGTTTCTGAAGGAGTGGTACCTAGTAAAAGATTGATTGAACTTTTAGATGTTAAAAATGGTCGACTTGCTATTAATCATAAAGGAATTTACTCTGTTGAAAAATTTTTAGTTGCTAGACGCATAATGTATTGGCAAGTATATTTTCATAAAACTGCTATTGCAGTAGAATGTATGCTTGTAAATGCTTTAAAAAGAGCAAAGGTACTAGCTAATAATGGTGTTGATTTATTTTGTACTCCAGCTTTTAAATATTTTTTATATAATAAAGTAACTTTAAATGACTTTAAAGAAAATAATGAAGCATTAAATTATTTTTCTGAACTAGATGATTTTGATATACTTTCAGCTATTAAGGTATGGCAACATCACTCCGACCCTACTTTGTCATTTATTTGTAAAGGATTAATTCAAAGAAAACTTTGGAAAATTAAAATTCAAAAATCACCTTTTGAAAAAGGATTTACAGCACACCTTAAAGAAAAAGCTAAAAAGAATATAAACAATTCAGATATTGATATTTCATATTATTTTATAGACAAAAAAATAAGTAATAGTGCGTATCAAAAAGGAATTGAAAATATAAATATTTTTTATCGAGATGGCAGTATTTTAGATATCACTCAAGCTTCAGATAATTTTAACATTGAAGCACTTTCTAATGAAGTAGCAAAATATTACATTTGTTTTCCCTCTAATCAGTTACTTTAAATAGTTTTATAAAAAGCCAGCACTTAGCTGGCTTTTTATAAAACTATTTAAAGTAACTGATTTAAACTTTCTTCTGTTAGTGGTTTATTAATAAAACTAACAACCCTTTTACTTTTTGAAACTAAATCTTTATCAACTGGATTTAAAGAAGATGTTAAAACTGCAATTTTACAATTATCTTTTATTTTTTTATCTAAATTTTCAAACTCCTCAATAAACTGATGTCCATCCATCATAGGCATATTAATGTCTAAAAAGATATAATCTGGATATAATTCTTCTTTAAAATCAAAATTATTTTGTAGGTTTTTTAAATATTCTAAGGCACTTTGGCCACTATTGTAAACAAAAACATGCTCAGAAAATGAATTCCCTTCTACGATTTTTTGATTGATGAAATTATCAATTTCATTATCATCAACTAACATAATGTTTTTAAAGTTTGTTTTGGGCTTTTTCATAACTTTATTTTTTTGGTAATTTAATTATAAATGATGTTCCTTCTTGCTCTTTGGAGATAATATTAATATTTCCATCTATTTTTTTTAATGTAGACTTAACAATGTATAAACCAAGACCTGTCCCTTCAATATTTGTATTGTTTGCTCTGTAAAACATATCAAAAACTTTTTCTTGTTTATTTTGGGGAATACCTACACCATTATCTGAAATTGAGATATTTAAATTTTCATCTTCCAAATTAAACTTAACAGTTACTAACTTATTCTTTTTTAAATTATCTGAATACTTTACAGCATTTGAAATTATATTTTGAAAAATAGAACTAATAAAATCTTTATCAGTATTAAAAACTAATTCTTGATCTCCATAAACTTCAAACACAATATCTTTTGCTAAATCAGAATGCTTTAAACTATCAATAACATCCTTAATAATAGAATGAATATTTAATATGGTATAATTAACTGTTCCGTGAGTGGCTCTTGAAATTCTAAGCAAGTCATCTAAAATATTGTTCAATCTATTAGTACTAGTTTGAATCATTTTAAATATCTCCTCTTGTTCTTCTTTTGATGAATTTTGAGCTAATGCAATATTTGTTAATCCTATAATAGAAGCTAAAGGCCCTTTTAAATCATGAGAAGCTTTATAAACAAAAGTATCTAACTCATTATTTTTTTGTTTTAAAGCCTGCTTCGAATTAATCAATTTTAATTCAGTATTTTTTCTTTCTGTAATATCATGTCCAACACTAATAAATAACCCTACAGGACCTGGAGTATCTTGCCATAAAATCCATTTTTTATCCCCGTTTTCACAAAGAACTTCACGCTCGTAAAAATGCTCTAACTCTTCCCCTTTTGGAGTAATTGATGTATCCTGATACCTTTTTTTTGCTTCTAATATTTGTGAAGAATTCAAAAATGTTTTATTAAACCAACCATTTTTTAACATTTCACCTGGTTCATATCCTAATATATTTTTTACGGAGGGTGCACAATATAAAATTTCACCAAATGTATTACCAACAATAAACAACGTACCTATCTCCTCTAAAATATCATCTGATATGGAAAGGCTAGAGTGGACTATTCTGTCTTCGGTAATATCTTTAACGATACCGAAAAAGCCAGTAAACTCATTCTTATCATTAAATTCAGCTTTAGGAGATATGCTAAATAAACGATTGTGAGATTGAACATTAAAATTTACATCAAATTTTTCATCAATCCCTTTCTTAATCATACTTAACTTAATATCAAAATTATCCATATCACCCTCTGTAATAAAACTTTTAATAGAAGCTCCATTAATAGGATTATTCTGGGTCTGTAACATTTTTGAAAAAGATGAATTTGAATATATAAATTTATAATCTTCATCAACAACAAAAACACCCTCATTCATATTTTCAACTATTGATTTAAAAAATGAATGAGATGATTTATTTAGTGTTGGTGTAATATATTCAAACTTCATGAATTAATAATTTCTGATACAATAGAATCTTCTAATCTCAAAAATTGCAACATTTTATACTTACCTTGATTTAGCATCCTAAACTTATTTAATTGTTGTAATGCTTTTTCTTCACTGTTAGACTTTAATGTTCCAATCACAATTTTTAACATCTTAGAAAAATGAATTGCATGATCATAATGTAAATCATCATTTCTTTCTCTTATTTTTCTAGTAGCCGACCTAATTATATTCCAAGCTAAATCATGCTTGCCTTTAAAACAATATAACAAGGAGATAAATAGTTTTATTTCAATTTCTGCGTGTATATTATTTTTAAAACTTACCTCATTAATTAATGAAGATAATTCTTTAATAGCAGCATCATTGTTATTTGATAAATAGGCTGAAATTGCTAAATATTTTTTAAACTCTATGTAATTAGAAACATCATTTATATTTGGCGAAAAGTTTGCCGTTAATAAATTATTTTCAATCATTAAATTTTCTGGAATATCAAGACTTATATATCTATCAACTTTAGAAAATAAAAACTGATGGGTATATATAGAGTGATTATAATTTAAAAAAGAAGGAAGCCTCATATTAACCCTATCAAAAGATATCTTTTCTTTTTTTACCAATCCTAAACTATGATAATACTCAAACTGAAGATAATCTACAATCACTTCAAAATGTTGATATTTTAAATCATTTGGATATTTATCCATTATGGAACGTGTTTCATTTAATACATCTTCAACAGGTTCGTCGTTTTTTGTTAAATCTTTAAGAGGTAAAAATAAATCAATAGATATATCTATAATGTTTTTTATAACCTTTAAATGATGAGAATCATACATCGAATTTAAATGATTAATTTCTTTTTTAATTAATGGAAAAGAATCTAATAAAACATCTTCCCTAGATGTTTTATACTTCCCAATTTTTGCAACAAAATCAGATAATAAATCTTCTGCTTTATCAAGAGATAAAGTATATGCTACATTTTTATTATACAATTGTGCATATTCATAATATTTTTCTGTATGTATATTTAATTTCTTTAAAGCTTTATAAACACTTGTTAACTCATAAGGCATGTCTAAACTTAATAAATCTTTTTCTAGCTTTGTTAAAATGGCTATTGCAATTTCAGGCTGTGAATTATAAATTAAAGTTGGTATTGAAATAATTTTATTTAAAATTGCAGCTTTAGGATCTTCTACATTTTCTAATAAATATTCTTGAACCCTATCGAACAATCTAGATTTCAAGACATAAAAAGCGTTGGAATTAACACCAAGAATTTCATGCATCTCTTTTTCTGTATGATTATCTTCTCGATAAAACTTTAACAAACTATGATACTTATCTGCTTTATTAGCAACAAGCTTTTCGCTTAAATCTTGATAACATTCATCATCGATTCTTTTTACTACTCCTTCTAAGTTTAGCATATTTTAAATATTTAGGTTTTAGGTACTATAAGTTTTAATTTCATCCTACACTAACAAACTTAACTTATTTCTAACATGATTATAACATATAAAAAGCGTATAAATAAATTTACGTTTTTTTACCTAATGAAATTTTATTAATATGTTTTGTTTATTTAATTAGCAAGGTTTCAAGCATATTTTTTATCTTTACTATGTTGTAAAATTTAAACAATTAATGAATACTTTTATTAATTATTTAACATTGTCTGATTATAATGTTAAAGTTGTTGTTTTTAGTGTTGTTTTACTTGGTATAGCCTCTGCTATTATCGGTTGTTTTACATTTTTACAAAAAAAAGCATTAATTGGAGATGCTGTAGCACATTCAATATTACCAGGTGTTTGTTTTGCATTCATAATTTCAGGTTCAAAAAATATATATCTACTACTTTTAGGAGCTTTTATAAGTGGTTGGATATCTATTCTGTTATCGGATTGGATTCAAAGAAATAGTAAAACAAAACCTAGTACAACAATAGGCATAGTATTAAGTTTATTTTTTGGTTTAGGAATCATTTTATTAACTCATATTCAATACGGGAATTATAAAAATAAGGGAGGCTTAGAGAGTTTCTTGTTTGGAAAAGCAGCTGGTCTTCAAGTTTCTGATTTATATTTAATATTAATCGTTTTTTTATTTATTATAATCGTTGTTTTTATTAACATAAAACAGCTAAAAATATACATTTTTGACCCACTTTATGCTAACTCTATTGGTTTAAAAACCAAACGTATACAATTTTTGATTAATTCATTAATTATATTATCCATTTCAATAGGTATTCAAAGCGTTGGTGTCGTATTAATGGCTGCTTTATTAATTACACCTGCTGCTGCTGCTAGATTTTGGACAAACAAGCTTGAATCTATGATAATTGTATCTTCCGTATTTGGAATGATTGCGTCTTATTCCGGTACTTTTGTTTCCTACTATTTTACCAATTCACCTACTGGACCTTGGATAGTTATAACTTTATCAACAATAGCATTGGTATCTTTTATAATTGCTCCAAAAAAAGGTTTGCTTTATAAAAACCTTGAGAAAAAACGAAATTCTAATCTTATACTAACAGAAAATATTCTTAAAGCTTGTTATCATATTTTAGAAAACGATATGAATCTCAGTATTACAAAAAAACATATTTTAAACAAAAGGTATTTTTCATCTAATGAATTAAAAAGGGGATTGAAATATTTAAAAGCTAAAAAACTATTAAATATTAATTCTGATGATATTATAACCCTCACTGAATTAGGTTTATTAAAATCTAAAAGAATTGTTCGACTACATAGATTATGGGAAATTTATTTGACCAAAAAAATGAATTTTGCATCTGATCATGTTCATGGTAATGCTGAAACAATTGAACATATTATAACACCTGAAATTGAATTAGAATTATTAAAAGAATTAAATTTTCCAAATAAAGATCCACATAACAAAATACTCCCATAATCATGGATGCTTTTATTATTATAATTACTGCTTTTTTTATTGCTAGCTCCTG
>CALTNV010000031.1 GCA_943845485.1 uncultured Flavobacteriales bacterium
ATGAACGATCTCGTCCTTGTGTATAACCGGTGTGCTTTCCTTGAAATTGAGCAAATAAGCGATCTAAAGGAATATTTCTACTTGTAAATACACCTAAATTACGGTGCATTGGTAAAATATATTCATCTGAATTCAACGCTAAAGTTGCCCCAACTGATATTCCCTCCTGCCCTTGACCAGAAAACCATTTAGATATTTTACCTTGACGAAGTAAAACCATCATTTTCTCCTCTATTAATCGAGGTAAAATAATCGCATCATATAATTCTTTTAATTTATCATCTGATAAATTCTTTCTATCAAAAGTAATTGCTTTAGGTGTAATCGTTTCCATATAGTTAATCAGTAATTATACAATCTAATAGTTGTACGTAATGTAAGTTTTCAAAAATACAAAAAGTTATTCACGAACTTTCTTATACTTTTTATTTTCATTAAAAAAATATTTAAAATCTATAGAAATATAATTTCCATTCAGGTTAGTGAACGTGTCATTCTCTTTACCATTGCTATTATAAAAAACAATTCTACTTTCTCCAATATCAGCAAATGGACGATGAAAGGAAGTCCCTAAGTAAAAATAACCTGATTTTTGAGTTCGCATCTCAATACCTAAATCAAGTAATGCTCCAAAGTTAAATCTAGGAGAGACAAGAACATATTGTTTATAATTTTGGCCACTTGTTCTTAAATCAGAAGGAAAGGCATCTATTGACAAACCAGTAGCGACATTCATATAAAGCATTTTTGATAACCTTACATATACTAAAAACTTTACTGGTATTTCAAAACCCACCATAGAAAAATCATCTTGCTCTGATAAAAAATCAGTATTTAATAAGTTATCGTAGCTGGCAGAAAGACTATAATTTCTTATAGTATATTTAATTGCTGTTTCTAAAGCAAATAGATCTGTGAAATTATGTCTCACAACCATACCAAAAGAAAATCCAGCTTTTTGACCTATTGTAGTTTGTAATAGGTTATCGTCTGAAAAAGAGGTAACATCACCACCTTCTAAAAACCGAGTTGGTAATAAGGGGCTAAGTTGTAAACCAAAAGTAGTTAGTTTTCCATTTGTATTATTTTGTGCACTTGTATAAACAGAAAATAAAACACTTAAAATTACAATGTAAATACTTTTAATCATGTTTATTTAAAATTTGAAACTATTGCACCAGTAATAGCCAAGGCCAATATAGCTAATGTAAAACCTAATACTATCCATTTATAAATATTATTTCCTAAAAAGGGTTTTCTATGATTTCCGTAAACGATATAGTTTATCTTTTTGGCTTTCCTAAAATGTATTTTTTTCAGCCCAAAATAATACTTTTCGTCCTCTCCATCTTCAGGATTATCTCTTTCAAAAGGAATATTATCAACAGTAAGTTTTATTTCAAACTCATTTGCCATTTCCAATGATGGGAAATGAAAAACAACATATGATGGGTTTTTCGGATGGGTTTGAAAATTTGTTAATTTTAAAATCCCTTCTTCTTCAGCTACTTTTCTATCCATTCTGTACAGTATTCAATTGGTTTCCTTCTACTTTTTGGCCATTCCCCTTCAGGATAACCAATATGTATAAAGCCTAAGCATTTTTGATTATCATTAAGCTTTAAATATTCTTTCATTTCATCAGAATAAGCTAACTTACCTGAAGCCCAAAAAGCTCCTAACCCGTATGCTGTACATGATAATTGTATATTTTGAACGGCACAAGCAACAGCTTCTATTTCTTCTATTTCAGGAATTTTTGGATTAGTACCTAATTCAGCAATAATTGCTATTACCACACTTGACTTTTCTTTTCTGGCTTTAAATTTTTGATATTTTGCATCAATAAATTCAGGAGTACTATTTTTATATAATTCTGCTTTAAAATCTAACAAACTAGCTAAAGCCTCTTTTTGAAAAACCTTAAACCTCCATGGTTGGGTTAATCCATGGGTAGGTGCCCAAATAGCATTATTTAATAAATTTTGAACAATTTCTTTATGTACTTTTCTAGAAGAAAAGTTTTCAGGATAAACTGTTCTTCTGTTTTTTATAACTTCTGTAATTTCACTTAAATTATATCTCATTCTTCGCCCCATTCTATAATAGTTTGATAATATTCAGTACCTCGAACAATATCAAATCTATCAAAATTATTAATTTCTAAATCAACTCTCACCTTTTCAACTAAACCTATATCATAGGCATAAACATCATAAACCCTTTTATATTGAATTAAATTACTTATGTTTTCTCCATCAACAAGTACTGATTTATCAAAATCGAAAGTATTAACACTAAAGGCTTCATTTGTATTTTTAAAAGTCACAAAACTCGGTACTAAATCATTGTAAATATTTAAATCCCAAGACTTATTATTTCTTACAGGAAAAATGATAGATAACACCCTATTATTATAGGCTATTCTCTCTGCTTTTACATCATCTTTATAACCATACCAAACTTCATCAAACTGCCAAGATGATGATAAATCGTATCTTTTATATCTAAATATTTTTTTGTTTATTCTACCTAAATCATCAACAAAGGTATCTTTAATTACTTCTTTCAAGTAATACGATGATGTATCTGATGAGAGATCATGATAAATAGAATCTACTCGATAAACGAGATACGAATTTTCAACAAATGGATAAAATCTTGTATCAATATCATCTTGTATATTCTCATCTGATTTAGAACAAGACATTATAAAAACTATTAATCCAATAAAAAGATATTTAGACTTTATCATCAATTTTTTTATTTATTTTTTTTTAGTTCTCCGTAATCAAAAACGTAAGTTACATATTCTCCCTCTTCATTTAATACTATCCATTCGCCGTGTTTAACACCATTTTTATAAGATCCTTTCATATAGAGAACACCTTCACCATTGTAAGATATTAATTCTCCTTCATAATTACCATCTTTAATAAGACCTTTCATTTTAATTGAACCATCCTCAAAGTACTCAATAAAAGCACCTTCTTTTTCTCCATCAACATAATTTATTTCAGATGCTAAAATTTCATTTAAATAGTAAACTTTACATAATCCTGTTTTTTTACCATTAACATAAGTATCTTCTGAGCTAATATTACCTTGTAAATCATAAAGTATCCAAATACCATGCTTTACATAAGGTTGTTTCTCATTTCTATTTGGGTTTCTAACATAATCTCCTTCTCCCATGAGCTTACCATTAGGATGAAATATTTTAGAGTGTGATAAGTTGTTGGTATAATCAATAATAGCTTTAACTGTTTGATCTGGATAAAAATACTCCCAATGACCAACAGGAATATTATCTTTAAAAGTCCCTTTATAAATTATTTTTTCAGACCCTTCTATTGTTTTAACCCAACTACCTTGTTTTAAACCTTTTGAATTAGTTTGATTTATTTCTTGCCCAAAAGAGCTCAAAGAAACGAATAAACTTAGTATGAATAATAATTTATTTTTCATAATTAATGTATTTTACAATGTCTTTTAATTGTTTTACAACGAAATCTGCATTTGCTTTATTTTGATTTTCTTCAGATATAAAAAAAGTAATCATTCCTAATTGCTTTCCAAATTCAATATCTGAAATTGAATCACCTACTAATATTGATTTTGCAAAATCTACTTCAGGATAAAGAAATTTTGCTTTCACTCCCATTCCAATCCCAGGTTTTCTGTCCGGATGATTCTCATGAGCTAATTGTGGTGCAAAAAATACTTCCGTAATAGTTCCATTATATTTTTCTACTCCTTTAATCATAAATTTGTGGACTTTAGATAAATCGTCAACAGTCATTAAACCTTTACCTATGCCTTGCTGATTTGTAACAACAAATACGTGTGCTAAATTTAATGATAATTGAGCAATGGTAACTTCAGCATCCTCTAAAAAATGAAACTCCTCTATTTTTTTAACATAATCACCAATAATTCTTTTATTAATAACTCCATCTCTATCTAAAAACAAAGACCAAGTTTTATCTACTATTATTTTATCTTTTTTATTCATTTAGAGTATTATTTAACTTAAAAACATTCTCAATCATTGTTGTCCAAGAATATTTCTTTTTTTCTTCAATTAAATTCTTTTTAAATTCCTCAATATCTGAAGAGTTAAAGAAGGTAATTATTTTTTTTGCTAATTCATCTTCATTTGGCGGTACAACATACCCCACTTTCCCATCGGGAATAATTTCTGCCAATCCACCAACATCAGTAACAATCATGGGTACTTCAAAATGATA
>CALTNV010000032.1 GCA_943845485.1 uncultured Flavobacteriales bacterium
CCGAACTCCTAAAGCTTCAACTAATTCAACCATTTCTGAATTATCAGTAACAAAAAATCCACTTAGTAATAAATGTCCATTTTCATTTATGTGATTTATGTATGTGTCAACATCAGCTTTAAGTATATTTTTATTAATATTGGCTATAAAAACATCATACTTATGTTCAATTTTTTCTTTCCCTCCTAACTGAACTTTAATTTGATTTAAATTATTTAAAGCTACATTATCTATCGTATTTTCATAAGCCCAAGTATCAATATCTATTGCGTCTACGCGCTTTGCTTTTCTTAATTTTGATAAAATTGCCAAAACTCCAGTTCCACAGCCCATATCCAAAACACACTTATTAGTTAAATCCATGGTTAACAATTCATTTAACATTAAATATGTAGTTTGATGATGACCAGTTCCAAAAGACATTTGAGGTTTAATTAACAAGTGATACTCAAACTTCTCATCAAATTCATGGAATGGTGCAGCAACTACACAATTATTATTGACAAAAATTGGGTCATAATTACTTTCCCAAGTAGCGTTCCAATTTTGATCTTTAATAATTTTTGAAATAAAATCAATTTCTACATCAAGTTCTGAAAAAACATTATGTAAATGAGTTTTTAGTTTATCCTCATTAAAATCATTAATTTGAATATAGGCTTTTATACCTTTTTCAGTTTCAACAAAACTTTCATAACCTATCTCCCCTAACTCAGCAACACATATATCTCTATATGGTATGATATTTGAGAAATTAACCTCTGTTTCAAAATAATCCATTATTGTGCTGCTTTTATAATATCAACAAAATTTTCTTTATTTAATGCAGCTCCGCCAATTAAACCTCCATCAACATCTGGTTGAGAAAACAATTCTTTTGCATTTGATGGTTTACAAGATCCACCATATAAAATTCTAACGTTATCAGCTATTTCTTTAGTATAATTTGTCTCGACTAAAGATCTAATAAAGGCATGAATTTCTTGTGCTTGTTCTGAGGTAGCCGTTTTTCCGGTACCTATAGCCCAAACAGGTTCATATGCAAGAATAATAGAAGAAAAATCATCATTAGTTAAATGAAAAACGGATTCTTCTAATTGAGACTTCACAACATCAAAGTGCTTATCAGTTTCTCTTTCTTCTAAATTTTCTCCAATACAAAAAATAGGAGTTAATTCATTTTCAATTGATTGATTAATTTTTAATTTTAAATCTTCGTTAGATTCATTAAAATATTGTCTTCTTTCACTATGACCAATTAATGAATAATTAACCTCTAACGAAGCTAACATTTCTCCTGATACTTCACCAGTATAAGCTCCATTAGAAAAAGAACTAATATTTTGACTTGATAATTGTATATTATCATCAAAGCCTATAATTCGTGAAAATTCTGAAAGATAAATTGTTGGTGGTGCAACAATTACTTCCACATTTGAATTATAAATACCTTTGTCATTATTTAATTCTAATAATAAATCTCTAGCATCATTGGCCAATAAATTCATTTTCCAATTTCCAGCAACTACCTTCTGTCTCATCTTACTTTGTAATATTTTGAAATAAATCTTTGTAATTAGTTATTTGTTTAGCTGATATTTTATTAAGAATAACTCCATTTTTTAAAACTACTAAACCAGGATTTGATCTAACTATTGTTTTTAACATTGTTCCATCTGCTAATAAATAATCAAATGTATTTTGATATTTAAATTTAAAAGCTTGAATTTCTTCATAAGAAGAAGCTGTTGCGCCTATAAATAAATCACCATTGTTTTCTACCTGAGTAGAAATTAAATTTATTTTTTCTTGAACATTAGTATCGATATTATTAATGTTGTAGGAAACTAGTAAAACAACATATCCAGGATAATTTAATAAACTATCGGTAAAATCAGTTTCTTTTTCATCATACTTATAAAACACAAAATCATGTATAGGAGCTTCATAACCTGACTTCACTAATACATTTTCAGAAGACGAACCTGTAATTTCTATATTGGTATCCTCCCAAACTTTTTCTTTTAAATAATTAGAAGACAACATCTTATATTCTTTACCTGTTTTAATATTCTTCATATTATAAATATTAGCATATTCAGGACAAGGTAACCCCAAATCAGTACAGGACTTCATCCCTTCTAAAATACTTTTACCTATTGCATAAGGTCTATAATCTCTTACAGGTAAATACATAATTGTATAAAGCATGAAACTTAATGAAAAAATTGCAGCAAGCAGAATATTAATATTTGCTGCTTTAAGTGATTTCATTTTATCGCTAAAAATTAATAAGAGTACAGAAAAAACCAAAACAAAAACCGTTGGGAAATACCAGGTAAATACCCATGAAAAGATTAATGTAAACAATAATGATATTATAAGTAAATTTATCAAATCTCTTCCTTTAGCTAAATCTATTTTTTTTCTACTCACAAAGAGCGGTAAAATAAAAATAAATAAGATTAAATCTTTTGTGAAAGTCTCCCAAGGCGTTAAGCTTCTTCCTACCGAACCTTTCATAGCATCACCAAAACACCCACAATCTTTTACAACATCAAACCAAGCTGAATAAAAAGTTAAAAAACCAAAGAAAATTGTCATTAACATTAATAATGTTGTAGTAATCTTCATTTTATAACCTATAATAGTTGCTAAGCCTAATATTATTTCAAAAACACATATTAATATTGCAATAGGTAAAGCATAATCTATAAAATAAGGCATATTCAATACCTCTTCAGAAAAATACTCTTCTAGTTTATATTGAAAACCCAAAGTGTCATTTGCTTTTATAAACCCTGAAACGATAAATAAAGACCCAACTAAAACCCTAGATAAAAAATTGATTTTTTCTTTCATAATAAAACTTATTATTTTACTAAAATTTGTTCAGATTTAAACTCTCCTAATTTAATTAATGCAAATACAGCATAATTTATCATATCCATGTAATTGGCATCTATTCCTTCAGAAATTAACGTTTCGCCATCATTTTCTTCAATTTGTTTAACTCTCAATAATTTCATTAAAATTAAATCAGTAAATGATGAAACTCTCATATTCCTCCATGCCTCACCATAATCATGATTTTTTAATAACATTAAATCTCTGGTTTTCCCCATGAAAAGATAATATTGGTTAATTGCTTCTTTTGCTGACATATTTTCAACATCAGAAACGCCTAACTCTAATTGAATTAAAGCCATAATACAATAATTAACAATACCAACATATTCAGACTCAACGCCCTCATCAACCTTATTCTCTTTTAAAATTTCAAGATTTCTTATTCGTTGAGCTTTTATGTATATTTGATCTGTTAAAGAACTTGGGCGTAAAACCCTCCATGCTGTTCCATAATCATTTGACTTTTTTTCAAATATATTTTGACAAGTTTCTATAACTTTGTCAAATTGATTTTCTGTTTTAGACATAACTTAATTCATTTTCGCATGAAAGATACTAATTTAAACTCAAAATATACCATAAATTGCAAGGGTACTTTACTTGAT
>CALTNV010000033.1 GCA_943845485.1 uncultured Flavobacteriales bacterium
AATCCGTTAATAGAACGTTTTACAACCGAAGGCTTGCAACTCTTATTTACAGGCGGCGTGTTTTACACGATTGGAGCGGTCCTGTACTCCATAAAAAAACTTCCCTACAACCACGCCATTTTTCATGTGTTTGTGGTGCTAGGAAGTGTGTGTCACTTTTTTAGTGTTTATGGTTTCGTCTAATATAACTCCAAATAACAGTCGTAAAATCTAGGTTTTATGTTTAGAGTGCTGAAATGCCAATACCACTTTACGCAACCAACTCTATATTTCGTTTGGATTCTCTTTCTGACCATAAGATATAATCAGCATTTTTTGATTT
Organism: uncultured Flavobacteriales bacterium; assembly: GCA_943845485.1. The sequence goes on from CALTNV010000033.1 coordinate 323, forward strand.
TAAAGCATCTAAAAATTCAGGCTTAACTTCTTTATCTATATCATTTATAATTGCGATGGCTTTTACTTCTTTTTTAGTTGTTTTTTCGCGTACAGGTTTTATGTCGTCCCAAGCAAATAAAAAAGTTGGTAAATTAGATTTGTTTATTGTGTTGAAAGATTTTATCACAATTTCACTTTGCTTTTTAGCGATTTGAAAATCAAAATTAAACTCAAGACCAGTAGTCCCTTTTGAAATAAAGTCAGGAGTAAATATTATTTCTCTTGACTCCAAATAACTCCTCACGTCTTCTTTAAATATTGAAGCTACATTATGTTTTGATAAAACATATAAATCATTTATTTCTATTATGGCAGATAAAAAGTTATGTTTTGCTTGTGAAAAATTATCTAAATTGCTTTGAATTTTTAATTCATCATTTTCACTTCTAATGCCATAATTTAATAAAATTGCATCAAGTATGTTTCGTCTTTTGTTTGAGCCTTGAATGTGCAAACCTTGAAGTTCAAGATTAGACATGGTTTCGCCATTATCACTCAAAATGAGTTGACTACCATTTTTTTGAGCATAAATTTCAATTGTGTCATTGAAAGCTCCAATAAAAGGGGTGTTTATTAAAAACCAATCCGTACTTGATCCTTTTTGGATATAAGTTTTTTCTCTTAACCAATTGTAGTAGTTGTCAACATATGTATTTACCCAGTTCAAAGTATTGCTTGTTGTATGTTTATTTTTGAGTTTAGATTTATTTTCTTAGCAAAGTTAACTATTAAATCGTTTAAATCTGATGAGTCGGATATATCTTTTATAGGAAAATCAGTAGCCTTCAATGGAATTGCCCAAGCTAGAGGCTTGTATCCTTCTACGAATATATGCATATGAGGTTCAGTTGGTTTAAACCATTTATCTGCATACGGTATAAGATATTCAGGTAAAGTATTCTTAATTATTAGCGGATTATGATGACCTCCTTTATAATCGATTCTTAAAAGTCCGATATAGGAATTACTCTCCAAATGATGAATAGATGTTTTAAGTATTATTTTTTGATTTGTAGTTATTTCAATCCAAAAATTATATTCAGAATCTTCGTGTGAATGTAAATGGAGTCGATTTTTTTTATTGCCTAAATCTACTATTTGATTTGGGTCGGAAAGCTCCTTGTCTAATCCTAATAAATACTTTGCTTCTTCGTTTGTTAGCATCCGTTTTTAATATTAATTGTAACTGGGTTATATATCTATTTTTAAGTCATCTATTTTTGAATTTCCTATTTAATGTAATCTGCTAACTAATGAAAACAGTCGACTGTTGTGCAATAAAACAGTATCTTACTAAAGGCTAAATCACTTAAGAAGAAATAGATTTGGGATCTAAATCAGAGATAAATTTAAGAAAATAAAATTGCACACCAAATTAAATCAAAGTTTTAACTTTTTATTCTTCAAATTTGAGTGACTTATTTCAGTGTGAGTTTAATTTTTTTTGAATAATGTCACCCATTATATTAGCCATTTTTTCTCCAATAGCTTTATGAGTAGAATGTTGCCAATGGCCAAATTTGTTAGTTGCATTCCATTTATCGAAGATGATTCCGGAATTTTTGAGAAGTTCATAAGTTGGGCTCAATTCCAAATAGGTCAAGTTATTTTCTAAACATAAATTTTTAAATTCTATGGGTAACTTATAGTTTCCTCTATTAATAATAATTGTACTAGAATCCATGGAGTTAATAATTTCACTTGTTATCGAATCCACTTTATATGTTTCTTCCACATTATTTTGGATGCCTTCATTTACGTTAGGGGATTTAGTATAAAACTTACCAAGGATTATGGGCAGAGTTTCATTGTATTTAATTTTTTTTCGACAAAAGTTTAAAATATTAAACAGCACAAAATTTTGAGTTAAATACTTCGTTTTTTGGTAAATATTAAAATCTTCTTTATTAATATTTACAGAAGTTTTTAACTCACCATTTTCTATTGTTGTTATTGGTAATAGTGGAGGGAAAGAATAGTCACATGTTAAATCGTTTTCTGATAAGAAATAAAGCGTATAATCAGGTTTAAATTCATCAATCAGCAGCTTTTGATAAGCATACATATTTCCAATATTAAAATGGCTTCTTCCAAAATTTAATACTTCTATTTTAATGTTTTTTTGATTAAATTTTTTGTTTAAAATATCTTTAGCGATGTTTCCAAAATAGTGCCTTTCAAAAACCTGAAGAGATTCAATATAGGAATCACCAACTAAGGCAATTCGTATCGTTTTCTCATCTTTTTTAAGAGCTACGTCACTACCAATAAATCTTGATGCGTTTGTAGACCTTATTCCAAAACCTTCATTAAAAAACACAAAAGTATCGGCTTGTGCTAATCCTTTTCCAATATCATTGTAATATTCGGCAAATGACACTTCCGAGATTTTAGCGTTTTTGATGAAAAGTTCCGCCAATATTAAAACAAATAGAAATGAAAATAGCAGTAAGAATAATTGTTTTAAGGTCTTCATAATTATATTAAAATTGAAAATAAATAAATGGAGATGGATCTGCTTGAAACATATATGCTAGGGTCACAATAAAAAGGGCGGATAGAATCCCTACAATAATCATTTTTGATTTTATTTTTAGAATTCCAGTATGTCCATATTTAGCTTCAGTGACATCTAAAAAAATAATTATCAATAAGTAAGTAATTCCTATTTTGATGAATTCTAAAGCATATTCACTGCTTTCCCAGTACCAAAGTTTATTAAATATAATACTTGTTGATTCTATGGTCTGAGATCTAAAAAATAACCAAGTAAATGTCACTAGAATAAAAGTAAATAGAGTACTAAGGCTTGTGTTTAGTTTTGAATATTTTTCAGGTTCTAAGCCCTTTTTGTTGAAAGCTTTATGCGTTAGAAGATATAAACCATGTAAGCCTCCCCAAATCATAAAATTCCAATTAGCACCATGCCACAAACCACCAAGAAGCATAGTAATCATTAAATTAATGGACATTCTGTTTTTTATTCTATTTCCACCGAGTGGAATGTACAAGTAGTCCTTGAGAAAAGAAGACAAAGAAATATGCCACCTTCTCCAAAATTCAGTAATGTTTCTTGAAAGGTAGGGTTGTTCGAAATTTTTGACTAATTCAACTCCAAGAAGTTTAGATGTACCTCTAGCAATATGACTATAGCCAGAGAAATCGGCATAGATTTGTATTGAAAATAATAAAATAGCAAATACTATTTCTATAGATTTATACAATGATAAATCATCAAATATGTGGTCTACATACCTTCCAGCAGTATCTCCTATCATGACTTTTCTAAATAAACCAATGATAATTAATACTATACCTTGTTTTACTTGAAGGTAAGTTGGATTTAATTTTTTAGATAATTGAGGAAGTAATAGTTTTGCGCGTTCTATAGGGCCTGCAACAAGCTGAGGGAAAAATGACACAAATAAGGAAAAGTCTATAAAGTTTGTGGTAGCTGTTATTTTTTTTCTATAAATATCAATAGTATAGGTAAGGGTTTGGAAAGTGTAGAAAGAAATTCCAATAGGCAAAATTAAATTTAAATGTAAAAAGTCTAAATCTTGATTGAAGTTGCTACAAATAAGCTGAAGATTATCAATAAAGAAATTGTAGTATTTGAAAATTGCAAGAATTCCAAGATTCGTAAAAACACTAATGCTTAATAATAATTTTCTCTTTTTTGCATTATCTGAGTTACTGATTTGTAGCCCGATATAATAATCTACGACCGTTGAGAGTGCTAAAAGAAAACAAAACCTCCAATCCCAATACCCATAAAAAAAATAGCTACTAAAAAGAAGAAATAAATTTTTACTTTTTTTGGTGGGTAGTGCATAGAAAACAGGAAGAACTATGGCTAAAAAAAGAAAGAAAATAAATGAGTTAAAGAGCATTCTAAATATTAAATTTTTTTAAAAATAATGAAAAATTATCTTCTTCCAAATTATATCAATTTTTTAACGTTTACTAAATTCAATTCCTACGATTCGATCTTCTAGAAGATCGTTATAGAATGGAGTTAAAAAAAGTATCTTTGTTGCGCTTGTATTTTTCTTATACGACGCCACTAAAAATGCCACATGATTACAATAAACGATATAAATAAGCCAACACCAATCACGAGTTCAAAAGCACAGTTAGAGTTGTTCAATCGCTCTTCAGATGTGAAAGGGACGATTCGTTCTTTAGAATCGGGAAGGCCCGTATTGATTACCGCTTTTTACAGCAATGGATTGACACTTTTGAAGGAGTTGCAAATACACCTCAAACGAAAATTCTCAGGCACTTCTTTTAAAGAACAACGTGCTTATAGAGATGCATATCGAAAATTGTCAAAGCTTATTTTAATCGAAATTGCAGATCATAAATTGATTGTCAAAAAAGCACCTTCTATTGGTTGGCTAGAAACATTTTATCCAGAAGCCAGTGAATTCTTACTGCCTTTCCCTAAAGTACAAGGGTTGAACAGTGCGTGGCAGTGGTACCAAAACGGGATTACGGTTCCTGTATTGCGAAACAAAATTCACCCGTATTATGGGGCGTATTTCCCAACGCGTTTTGATCATTTGATTCTTTTTGACAATTGGCTGAAACGGTACGAAGGTCCTAAAAAATCCGCCATTGATGTCGGAATTGGAAGTGGGATTCTCTCCTTTCAGATGGTGAAAC
>CALTNV010000034.1 GCA_943845485.1 uncultured Flavobacteriales bacterium
GCTGTAAGTCAGTCTTTAGCAGATGCAGATGTGTTATTATTGGTGGTTGATTTAAAAGAAAGAAAGCTAAATAATGCTGAGTTTCTTGAAAAATTAAAAAAGGTAACTACCCCAATGCTCATTTTAATTAACAAGGTTGATTTAGGTTCGCAAGAAGATGTGGAAGAAAGTGTTGCTTTTTGGAATGAGCAGCTGCCTAATGCCGAAATTTTACCAATTAGTGCATTACATAAATTAAATACCAATTTAATTTTAAAAAAAATATTCTCTTTAATACCAGCATCACCACCATTTTACGATAAAGACCAATTGACAGATAGGCCGATGAGGTTTTTTGTGAGTGAGATAATTAGAGAAAAGATTTTATTGAATTATAAAAAAGAAATTCCTTATTCAGTAGAAATTATTGTTGAAGAGTTTAAAGACGAAAAGAAAATTGTTAAAATAAGAGCAGTCATCTTAGTAGCACGTGATTCTCAAAAAGGAATTATTATTGGTCATCAAGGATCAAAATTGAAGAAAATTGGAACTGAATCGCGTAAAGATTTAGAAGAATTTATTCAAAAGAAAGTATTTCTCGATTTATATGTAAAGGTTGATAAAAACTGGAGAGAGAAAGAAAATAAGTTAAAACAATACGGATATTTAAATAAATAAACAATGGGAAATATTGTTGCTATTGTTGGAAGACCTAATGTGGGTAAATCAACAATTTTTAACCGATTAACAGAGTCAAGAGACGCTATTGTTGAATCGGTAAGTGGGGTTACTAGAGATAGACATTATGGTAAGGCTGATTGGACAGGGCACGAATTTTCTGTGATTGATACAGGAGGTTATGTAAGCGGATCGGACGATATTTTTGAAGGAGAAATAAGAAGACAAGTTAATATAGCTATTGACGAAGCTGACTTAATTTTATTTGTTGCTGATGTAACAACAGGAATTACAGATTTAGATGAGGCAGTTGCTAAACTACTTAGAAAAACTAAAAAGCCAGTGTTGGTAGTAGCTAACAAGGTTGATAATTCTCAAAGAGAATTAGAATCGGCAGAGTTTTACAATTTTGGTTTAGGAGAAGTTTATAATATATCGGCAGCCAGTGGTTCTGGTACAGGAGAGTTGTTAGATGCTGTTGTGGAAGAGTTAGATTGGGAAAAGGATATTTTTGACGAATCTGCATTACCACGTATTACCATTGTTGGTCGTCCTAACGCAGGTAAATCATCTTTAACCAATGCCTTGTTAAATCAAGAACGTAATATTGTTACTGATATTTCTGGGACTACAAGAGATACGGTAGAAACAAGGTACCAATCGTTTGGATTTGATTTTAAACTGGTAGATACAGCCGGAATTAGAAAAAAGACGAAGATTGATGATGATATTGAATTCTATTCAGTTTTAAGAACTTACAGAGCTATTGAAAATAGTGATGTTTGTATTTTAATGATTGATGCTACATTAGGTTTAGAGCGTCAAGATTTAAATATTTTTTACGCTATTGAAAAGAACAAAAAAGGAGTTGTTGTTTTAATTAATAAGTGGGATTTAGTTGAAAAAGATCATAAAACAGCTGATGAATACAAAGAAAAGCTTAGAGAAACATTAGCACCTTATACTGATGTACCAATTATTTTTACATCGGTAACCAACAAACAGCGTATTCACAAAGCTTTAGAGGAAGCAATTGAGGTGTATCAAAACAGAATGCAAAAAATACCTACTTCGGTATTAAATGAGGTGATGTTACCATACATTGAAAAAACGCCTCCACCATCAAGCAAAGGAAAGTATATTCGTATTAAATACGCTACTCAGTTACCAACACACAGAGTAACGTTTGCGTTTTTTGCTAATTTACCACAGTATATTAAAGATCCTTATAAGCGATTTTTAGAAAATAAATTAAGAGAGAATTTCAGTTTAACTGGAGTTCCAATTAATATCTTTTTTAGACAAAAATAAATATGGAAGATTTTTCAGCTTTTAAATTAAATAAGCAATTTTTATCTGCAATTAATGATTTGGGATGGGAAAAACCATCTCCAATTCAAAGTCAGTTTATTCCAAGAGCAATGGGCGGGCACGATATTATTGGGGTTGCAGAAACGGGTACTGGTAAAACAGCAGCGTATATGTTGCCAATTTTAATGAAGCTGAAGTTCTCTGATCATAATAGTTCTCCAAGAGCATTAGTGGTTGTTCCTACAAAAGAATTAGCTCTTCAAGTGGTTGATCAAGCAAAGCAATTAGCCGTAAATACCGATTTAAAAATTGTTGGTTTATACGGTGGTGTTGGTATATCTACCCAAGTTAACGAGGTAGCTAATGGTGTTGATATTGTTGTGAGTACTCCTAAAAGGCTTTTTGATGTATATAAAACAGGAGCGCTAAATCTTAGAAAAATTAAATCTTTTGTGCTTGATGAAGCCGATAGATTAATGGATATGGGGTTTATTCATCAACTAAATCAACTATTAGAAATAGTGCCTCGTAAAAGGCAAAATTTTTTACTATCGGCTACATTTCCTGAAAGAGTAGAGCAAGCAACACATAATTTTTTAGAATTTCCTGATAAAATTGAAATTGCTGCAGAAGGAAAAACCTCTGATAATGTTGAGCAGCGTTTATTTCACGTTCCTAACTTTATGACAAAGGTTGATTTGTTATCAAGCTTATTGCACGATAAAGAGGAGTATAATAGGGTAATTGTATTTACACGTACGAAAGAAACAGCGAATAATATTTATAAGTTTGTTGGGCGTAAAATTACTAAAGACGTAAGGTTAGTACACTCAAATAAAGGTCAAAATGCGCGTATTAATGCCATGAATGATTTTAAAAATGGTGATATAAGAGTTTTAGTAACTACTGATGTGTCAGCCAGAGGAATTGATGTGAATGAAGTAAGTCACGTGATTAATTTTGAATTACCTACCGATTATAATCAATATATTCACCGTATAGGAAGAACAGGTCGTGCTGATCATCAGGGAATTGCCATTAGCTTTGCTGATAAAGCAGAGTTAATGCATATTGAGCGAATTGAGAAACTGATAGGGCAGAAAATTCCTGTTTATGATATTCCTGATTATATCAAAATTCACGATACTACGCGTGATGAGCGTATTGAAATAGAAAGGGAGATTGATAGAATTAAGCGTATTGAAAACCCTGATTTTAGAGGTGCATTCCACGATAAAAAAGATAGAGATCAAAAATTGAAAGAAAAACTTCAAAAAAAAGGAAAATATAGAGGGAAATTGAGAACAAAACTTTAAATTCCTTTTTAAAATTCTTTGAATGCCCTATAAAGATCGTGAAATAAAAAAAATCTATTACTCTGTTGGCGACATTTCTAAAATGTTTAATGTAGCGCCATCATTAGTGCGCTATTGGGATGCCGAGTTTAAAGAGTTAAAGCCTACCAAAAATAAAAAAGGGAATCGATTATTTCACGAAAAAGATGTAGAATATTTTAAAGTCATCTATTACTTAGTTAAAGTTAAAGGCTATACTTTAGATGGGGCTAAAACGCAATTAAAAAATAAAAAATCTGTGGTTTTTCAAGAAGAGGAAGTCATTTCAAGACTTGAAAAGGTAAAAGAGTTTTTGATAGAACTAAAAAATAAAATGGAGTAAATTAACTGCTTAAAAAATATATGAATGAAAACATTAATAGTTAACAATAAATCAATATTATTTATTTTATTTGGATTCTTATCAGAACTCTACGGTTTTAATTCAAAAATATTATCTCCTTTTTTTCAAACTACATTTTGGGCTTTAGGTGGATTGTTTTTTTGTTATGGGGGTTTGTACATATAATTATTTTAACATAATATTACGCTATTCATAATGAAATTAGATATTATAATACCTATTTATAACGAATGTAAGTCAATACGTATAGTCTTACAAAGAATAAATGAAGTTCCTTTTTTAGAATATATTTCTGAATATAAAATTATTATTGTTGATGATTGTTCAAACGATGGTACTTGGGAGGTCTTATTAGATCTGAAAAACAAGTATGACAATATAAAGTTAGTTAAACATTCTATTAATCAGGGTAAAGGTGCTGCAGTCAAAACAGGTGTGAAAAATTCAGGAAATGAAATTATAGTTGTTCAAGATGCTGATTTAGAATTAATACCAGAAGACATACTTCCGATGTTAGTTGAAATGAAAAAATTAGATGTTGATTTTGTTAATGGCTCTAGATATATGCCAGGTCTTATTAGACCTTTATACTCCTATAAAAGATATTTCTTTAATAAGTTTTTTACAAAAATGGTATCTATTCTTATAAATGTTAGACTTACAGATATGGCATGTGGTTATAAACTATTTACAAGAGAAATATATAATAAAATAAAATTAAACGAGAATAGATTTGGGTTTGAAGCAGAACTATTAATTAAATCAATTTTACTTGCTAAAAGCAGTATAACTGAAGTTCCAGTTAATTACTTTCCAAGAAATTATGGAGATGGAAAAAAAATAACTAACATGGATGGTTTTAAGATTTTCTGGACTATACTTAAGTATGGTTTATTTAGAATTAAATAATACTAAAATATGAAAAAATTAAAATTCATAATCCCTCTTTTTTGTATTGTTGTTTTAAGTTATTCAGCATTTAATATATCTAAATGGAATAAGAATAAAGTTATTCAATGGGATATTACCTCTTATTATGGATATTTACCTGCTTATTTTATACATAATGATCTTACCTTAAAATTTATAGATGAAGATCCAAAGTATTATTATGATAATATGATGTTTTGGCCTGAAAAAGCTCCTAATGGGAATTATGTGATAAAAACGACTATGGGAATGTCGCTTTTATATGCTCCCTTTTTTGGTATTGCCCAATTAGAAGCTTCTTTTTTTAAAGAAGATTTAAATGGGTTTAGTCCTACTTATCAAAAATGGATTCAATTATCAGCAATTTTTTATTTGTTTTTTGGCATCTTTTATTTATTTAAATATTTGAGTTGTTTAACAAATGACTTATCTGCTTCTATAGCAATAATAGTAGTTCTTTTCGGTACAAATTTATTTTATTATAGTAGTATGGAGTCTGCTATGTCTCATTCATACAATTTTGCTTTAATAAGTTGTTTTATATATTGGTATGACAATTGGATTAAAAAAAATTCAATGAAATCAACACTTATTTTAGGAGTAATTACCGGTTTAATTGTTCTAATAAGACCTACTAACATCTTCATACTTATTTTTGCCTTTTTTTATTCTTTAAATTCATTTGATTTAAAGTACCAATTGGTTTTTTTATTTAAAAAAAGATTAAAAAGTGTATTAATTATAATGTTAATTAGCTTTATAGTTTTATTACCTCAGTTTGTTTATTGGAAAATTCAAACTGATTATTGGGTGTTTAATTCATATGTTGGAGAGCATTTTTATTTTTTAAAACCACACTTAATTAATTTTCTCTTTGGTTTTAGAAAAGGTTGGTTTATTTATACACCTTTAATGATAATACCTAGTATTGGTATATTGATGCTTTTTAAAATTAATCATCCTTTAAAATGGGCTATTTCTATTCCTATTGTTATTTCAGTTTATCTTCTGTCAAGTTGGTGGTGTTGGTGGTTTGGTGGTAGTTTTGGTATGCGTTCATTAATTGATTGGTATCCGTTAATGACCATTGTTTTAGCTATTGTCATTTACAGATCTAAAAATAAAATAATATTATGTTCATTATGTTTAATCTTAGTTACATTAAATTTAATTCAAACATACCAATATCATAAAGGTATTATGCATTGGGATTCAATGACTTTTAAATCTTATAAAAATATTTTTTTAACATTAAAAAATTCCAACTCTAATACTGATTTTCTTGAGACTCCAAATTATTCAGCTGCTAAAAAGGGTAAGGAAGAGTAATTCCTTTTTTCATAAATCGATTCTGTAATAAAATACAGGAAGTAGTCCAAGTTGATACTCCGCTGTTATAGGGTCAACACCATTATTTAGTGCAGATCTACTAAAAGTATATCTTAAAATATTTTTTCTATTGGTAATATTAGCAACATCAATACCAATTTCATGAGTTGTTTTTTTAGTATTGATTGTGTACGATACTTTAAAATCCATTCTGAAATAATTATCAAATTGAAGTTCGTTTTTCATATCGTCTTCAATCACAATATCACCTGCAAAGTCAGATGCAGAAACGTCAATAGGAGAATATCTTTTTCCTCCAGCACCGCTTATTTTAAATCCAGTATTTAAAACGCTTTTTTCATTTATTTTCCAAAGTTTACCAACCAATATATTTGTAATCCAGTTCGTATTATAGTCAGTATCTCTTGTAATCCCGTCACTTCCTTTATATTTACTTTCATAAACAGAAGTGTTAATTAAAAAGAAATATTTTTTACTAAAGTATTTTTCTAAGGTTAATTCGATTCCGTAGTTATTTCCGGTTCCGTTATTTGTTAATTTACCTGGGAAAATTCTGTCAAATCCAGCACCCTGATTTATCATAGAAAAAGAAGATGAATATGTTGTAACAGGTATATCATATAAATCTTGAAAATAAACTTCTGTTTTAATATGAAAATTTTGATTAAATGCAAAATCATAACCAATTACATAATGTCTGCTTTTTGAAAAACCAATGTTTTTATTTTGCTGAATATATTCTCCATTGATATTGTTTTGAGCCAATAAAATATAATCGGGTTGTGTTTGACTATGAACGCCAATTCCTATGCTTAGTTTTGATTTTTTTGTGGTGTTGTAAACTATACCTAGCCTAGGTTCTATTGCAGATAAGTCATTATTTAAGCTGTAATACTGTATATGCCATCCAGTAATCAATTTTAATTTTTCATTTAGTTGAAAATTGATACTGGTGTATGGTTGAAATAAAATAGAGTTTCCTGATGCGTTTACCCTATTGTCCCAATTGTAGGAGCGATCTATATAAAAGTCATCAGAATAATTATAGTGAGAAAAAGTGCTATTAAATCCAATTTTCATCACAATGTTTTTCTTTAAAATAGATGTGTATTTAAAAGAAGCTAAAGCTTTATCATTATAAAATGCATAATAAAGTTTTGGAGTAATACTATCTAGGATATATTTATTGTTTATTGTTTTTCTGTGAACTGTTTGGTGTTCGGAAGTTTGTTGATCGTGAGAGTAGGCTAATGAAAAATCAATAAAACTGTTGTTGTTTAAACTTTTTTTGATGTTTAAACCTATTACTGCCATATTTGTTTTAAATAGCTGGTCTCTTTCGTGATTGGTATAAATGTCAGATGTTACTTCTTCTTGATCACTTAAGTTAATTTCATTTGAGCTAATACCTCCCAAACCAAATATTGATATTCTTGGACCGTTATTCTTATAAGGTAATGATATTTTAAAACTAGCATCTTGGTATTTAGCAATTGAGTTCGTTCCAATGTTAATTCCAATATCTTGCATAATGCTTAATGTAGAATATCTATAGGATGCTAAATAAGATCCATTGTTTTTTTTCGATAATGGGCCTTCAACAAAAGCTTCTAAGCCCATCAATCCAAATTGAAAAGTTTGTTGATGAACTTTATTGTTACCATTTCTTAATTTTAAATCAAATACACTAGATATGCTATTTCCATACTCTGCAGCAAAAGCACTTGTGAAAAAATCAGAATTGTCTAACGTTTTATCATTAATAATATTTACAGGACCTCCAGAGGTTCCTTTTACTGCAAAATGGTTTGGATTGGGGATGTCAACACCTTCAATTCTATAAATAGTTCCTGAAGGGCTATTTCCTCTTACAACAATATCATTTCTTGAGTCATCATTACTTACAATTCCGGCAAAATTAGCTACCATTCTAGCAGGGTCATTTCTTGTTCCAGGGTATTTTCTTGTATCCTGAGTGTTAAATGCATGTCCACTAACAGCTGTAGAATTATTGTTTAATTCACTTTTGTTAAGTGCAGTAATTGTTATGTCATCTAAAGACTCTAAGTTACTTTCAAGTTCAATATTAAATGAAATATGTTTACCATTAAATAATTCAATATCTTTTGATAAGAATGGAGCATAGCCCATAAAAGTTACTTCAATATAGTAATGGCCGCTTTTTAATGAATTAAATTCATAGTAACCTTCAATATTCGAAGTTGTATAGATTGATGAGTCTTGACTATCAGTTAACTTTATAGATGCCGAAACAAGTGTATTTACATCGTTTTTATCAGAAATGATCCCTGATATAAATCCGTTTTGGGCATTTATTTGGTAACAAAGTAAGAATATTATTACTTGAAGTAATAGTTTCATTAGTGTAAGTTGATCGTTTTTGGTTAAGCAAAGTTAATAATTACTCAAAGGATGGACAAATACTAAAATCATTTGAACTAAATAAATCACAAGTATAAATTCCAATCGTTATTTCTTGTGAGCTATAGCCAATAGCAGAGGTGACAAAGTCAAATGCATAAGCAACAGAAATCCTTTTTTTTATATTTAATTTAGCAATTATTGATGCAGACTCTTGCGGTTTATAGCTTAATCCAAAAGCAAATAGATGGTCGTATTCTGCCATTATATTAATATTTGTGTTAAATGGTGCTTTTGATACATACATTAAGTTGATAGCAGGACTAATTGTCCAATTATTTTTATCATAAGCAATAACTCCAGCAATAATATTCAAATGTGTTTTTGTTGTTGAATTGATACCAACTGCATAGTTGTTTTTGGTAAGCTGTTTTGCAGAGAGCCCAATAAAGTAATTATCACCGTATAAATTAATTCCAAAACCAATATTGGGGAAAATCCATTTTTGCTCTGCATTCTGTAATAATGGATCTCCTTGATGCGTTAAATTTAAGTTGCTAATGTTGTATCTATTAAATATTGTACCAAGGCTAACCCCAGTAGAAACTCTATTTTTTCTATTAATTTTAAAGTTATAAGCGTAAGCAATATCAATGTAAGTGTTTGTGGTGATACCTATTTTATCCTCAATAACTGATCCTCCTAAACCTTGAAAATTAGTTGAAATTTTTCTTCTTTTATTATTTTTTATTCTGCTATTTAATGAGAAGGTACCTGTAGGTAGTGGAGTGTTTAATTGAGAGTACTTTATTCTAGCTCCTATTCTATAGTCCATGCATTCTTTCAACCCAGCAAAAGCAGGGTTTATAATGAATTTATTCATTTGAAAGTAAGTAAATTCAGGAAGCTGCTGTGCATAGGAGTTTATGGCAAATAAAACAGATGATATTAATACAATTTTTTTCATTTTAATAAACAATGTTTAATGTGCCTTTATAAATATCATTTTCAGGGTCATCATTATTTAAATCTATGACATAGATGTATGTACCTGCAGGTAATAATTTACTGTTGTATTCTCCATTCCAGCTATTGTTGTTAGAATATCCGTCTATACTAAATACTATTTGTCCCCATCGGTTATAGATTTTTACTTTATTAAAGGGGTAGTTTTCAATTCGGCCCAATATCCAAGTGTCGTTATAATTATCATTGTTTGGTGTTATGGCATCTGGTATGTTAACAACGTTTGATACAAAAATTGTTACAGCATCAGAAGCTGAACATCCGAGATAAGTAGAGCTTAAAACATAAGTAGTTGTAATAGGTGGGGTTGCATTAGGTGATAAGCTATTACTATCATCTAAATAAGCTGATGGTATCCATGTAAAAACACCATTTGCCGTTCCATTTAACATAGTGGTTTCTCCATTAATAATATTCGTGTTTTCACCTGCATCCACATTTGCATCTATTACGTCAATGTTAATTGGTGAAGATGATTGTGAAGAATTACATCCGTTTTTGTTAGCAATAATGACGACTGAAATAGCTGAATTACCTCCAGGTAAAGCTGTTGTAGTTAATGTATTAGTAGCTGTTGTTTCAAATAAGTTACCGTTAATATACCATTGATAAAGATTATTATATGTATTGGCGTTTTCTGATACCTCAAAAGTAGAGGGTGTATAACTGCAAAAACTAGTTGAAGGAAATGTTGTTATAACAGGGTTTATATTGTCAAACTCTGTTGCCGCACCTTTTACACTGATTGAAAAATCGCAAGCTGCTGGTAAAGAGTAAGGAGGAGTTTTATCTCCCGAAATACTAACGTAATATTTAGTACTTGGATCTAATCCTGTTAGATTAATTACTATTGAGTTATTGTTTTTCTCACACAAGTTTATTAGGTTGTAAGTGCTTGCATTACACGGGGAGGTACTATTAACAATGTATACGTTTAATAATTCACTTCTTAAGTTTTCGGTAACACAGTTTATATTATCTACGGTTAATGTTGTGTTTCCTCCGGCAGAATTTGTTTCAAAATAATACCAAACACTTAAATCTGTATTCAAAACACAATTTATGTTTGTTCCATCACCATCATCACCTGATGAGGTTTTATCAATACTGGAAAAAAGATTGTTTCCCTGTAATGTTATTCCATCACATAGAACAAAAGCATCTTCACAATGATCATTTATTTCTTGGGAAAAACAATGAAAGTTAAATAGTATTATGGTAAAAAGAATAAAAAAGTGCTTCATTTGTTAAAATTGAAATAGGTTACATAACGATTAACGGGTTAGTTTTATTGCTCCAGTTTAAATATAAAAGTTAATTATTTCAATTGTTATTATTGATAAGAAAAGTAACTCTCCATACCATTTCTTTTTAATATTTATGAGTATAAATCCTATTAATAGTGCTTTATTTATAATTACTACTTCATAATTTTTGATTAACCCATTTGAAGTTTTTTCAATTAATAAATATAAACTATTCAGTAAGATGAAAATTAGAATATATGTCATGTTCTTTCTTTCTTTAACACTATTTTGTTTGAATCGTTTTAAACCTAATATAACAGAGCTAAAAGATAATAGAATATAAAAATAGCTAGTCAGTTTATTATCATATATAGTTTCAATATTAAAATTATCTGTAATGATTTTTGGGATTATTAATTCGTTTAAATTAGGGAGTTTGTTTTGGTTGAAATAAAGTAAGAAATAATATAAAATTATAGGAGTAAAAAAACCTATAATGATGGTGATTACAAATCTTAAAGAAAACTGAGATTTTATTAGAAAAGATGAATATATTAATATTAAGTAAATAATAGCAACAGGGTCATTTATGGTAACAATTCCAATGACAAAAGAGCTGATAAAAGCATAGTGAGTACTTAAAGAACCAGTGTTTTTTAATCCAATTAATACAATAATAAAAACAGATAAACTAGTAAGTACTGTTAAGTTTTGGGTAAATAAACTTGTGTTAAATTGGTAAAAACAAAAGAGGAATAGAAAAATGTTTTTTTGTTTTTCTATATTTTTAAATTCATCTAAATTTAAATGAAACACGGCACCAATTAATATAATTGTTAACACAATGATAAAGGTTTGGCTATTTATATTCTCGAAATTCGTAGCAAAAGAATAAATAAACCAAGTGATTAGCATCATTAATGTTATAAATAAGCTATTCAGTTTGTTTGATTTAAAAAAAAGTAGCATAATTATTTTCGTATATTTTTATATTATCTTAAATTTGCTATAAAGATATTAACGAAATTAATACATTATGCAAGATATAGTTTATCCAATACAAGATTTTTTAGAATGGATTTTTAGTTTTATGCCATTGTTAAACAATTGGCCTAACATATTAATTATTATTGGTGGTTTTATTGGTTTAGGTATCTGGATAAAAATGCAATCAGATTATAATAAAAAGCCTGAAAAAGATGGTTATATTAAATAACAAAGATTTTATAAAACATAAAAAAACCAACTTAATTATTTAAGTTGGTTTTTTTATGTTTTATAATTTAATTTATTTTTTAGATTCTTCAAATATTGGATTATGTGCCTCTACATATTGTAAAATTTTATCTGTTCCTATTTTTGTTGAGCTGCTAGTTGAGAAAACAGGAGGAAGTCCATCCCACTTTTTTAACATTTCTTTTTTATAAGTAGTTAAGTTTTTATTTAATTGGCTACTTGATAGCTTGTCAATTTTGGTAAATACCATTACAAAAGGTATTTTTTTTGTTGCAAGCCATTCCATAAACTCTAAGTCCACTTTTTGTGGAGTATGTCTGGCGTCCAATAAAATAAAAACGGTGATTAAGTTCGTTCTTGTAACTAAATATTTTTGGATAAAAGCATTCCAAATCCTAGAGTTCTTTTTTGATGTTTTAGCATATCCGTATCCTGGTAAATCAACAAGGTACCAATTGTCATTAATAATAAAATGATTGATAAGTTGTGTTTTCCCAGGAGTTCCTGAAGTTTTAGCTAAAGATTTTCTGTTGGTTAAAGCGTTAATTAAAGATGATTTACCAACATTAGATCTTCCAATAAATGCATATTCTGGGATATTAGGCTCAGGACATTTTTCTGTATCGGTATTACTTACCACAAATTCTGCAGAATGTATTTTCATCTTTTAATTAATCTTAAATATTATTTTCTTTTAGCCATTTAGCTAAAATATGATTGAATTCATTAGGATGCTCCATCATAGGGGCGTGTCCACATTTATCTATCCAGTATAAATTAGCATTTGGCATTAATGTATTAAATTCTTCAGCTACTTCCGGAGGGGTGATTGTATCGTTTTTCCCCCAAATTAAACAGGTTTTCATTTCCATACCTGGTAGCTCCTTGGCCATGTTGTGTCTAATTGCTGATTTAGCAAGTGCTAAAATCCTAATTAATCTTCCTCTGTCATTAACAGTTTCATAGCACTCGTCTACTAAATCATCAGTAGCAAGACTAGCGTCATAAAAAGTTAAACCAATTTTTTCTCTTAGATATTCTTTATCTTCTCTTCTTGGAAAAGATCCACCAAATGCATTTTCATATAACCCAGAACTACCTGTTAACATCAAGCTATTTACTTTTTCTGGATGTTTAGCGCTGTATGCTAAAGCAATATGACCTCCTAAACTATTACCTAATAAGTTTACTTTATCGTACCCTTTATGTTTAATAAATTTAGACAAAAATTTTGCAAGTGCACTAATGTTAGTATTGATGATAGGTAGTGAGTATATTGGTAGTTTAGGAATAATAACTCGATAATTTTTTGAAAAATGATCAAGTGTTTCCTTAAAATTACTCAATGCTCCAAATAAACCATGTAAAATAATGATTGTTTCTCCCTGTCCTTTTTCTAGGTATTCAAATTCACCTTCTTTAATTAAGTGCTCTTCCATAAATAATTTTTATCAAATATAAAATGCTTTGACCTATTACAAATGTAGTAAAATTTAAATTAGGCTGAAGGTGACTTGCTATTACAATTCGGGTTTTTTATTTTTTTATGTTAATAATCTCCCACTTTTCCCTACCTAATTGTTTGAAATGGAAAGTAAGTCAAAACCTATGTTTCTTTATTTGTTTTGTAACATTTTTGTATTTATGTGCGTAAAAGTTATAAACAATGTGTTGTAAAGTGGTAAAAAGTGTAGTCCTTTTATTAACTTTACATGTTTAAGTGTTAGTTTATAATTAGTTAAGTGTATGCCAAATTTAGTAGGTGAATTTGAATGTAAGTTGGATGCCAAGGGAAGGTTAATGTTTCCTTCTGGTCTGCGTAAGCAGTTAGATCCTTCTGCGCAAGAAAATTTTATGCTAAATAGGGGGTTTGAAAAATGTTTAACCTTATACCCTATGAATACTTGGGATAAATTAAGTTCTAGGTTAGAGAAGTTAAATTTGTTTCAAGCAAAAAACAGAAAGTTTCACAGGCTTTTTCATAATGGGGCTACTCCTTTGTCTCTTGATTCTGCTGGTAGATTATTAGTTGCTAAACACTTATTGTCTTATGCTAACTTGGTGAAAGAGTTAGTTTTGATTGCTTATGGAGATAGAATAGAGCTTTGGGATAAGGAGACATATTATAAAATGATGGAAGATGAGGCTGCAGATTTTGCAGGCTTAGCGGATGAAGTGATGAATGATTTAGATGAGGTTTAAATAAAATAGTTGAATAAACATGAGTGAAGCATATCATATACCAGCAATGTTAAATGAAACAATAGATGGGTTAGTTACTAATCCTGATGGTGTTTATGTTGATTTAACATTTGGAGGTGGAGGACACTCAAAGGCAATTTTAAATAAATTATCAAGTAAGGGTAGGTTGATATCTTTTGATCAGGATGAAGATGCTTTGAGGAATTTAATAGATGATGAGCGATTTATTTTTGTTCAGGCAAATTTTAAATTCATGACAAATTTTTTAAAGTACCATGGTTGTTTTCCTGTTGATGGTGTTTTAGCTG
>CALTNV010000035.1 GCA_943845485.1 uncultured Flavobacteriales bacterium
CTATAAGTTGTTCTAAATCATAGAATTCAACTGGTGATATTTGTGCAACGGCTCCTTGATGATTGCTATTTTTTGATAGTCTATCTAATTTTTCAACAGGAACGATGCTTGTTGTAAGGTTTTCAGTTTTAATTAACTTATTAAGTTCATAAAATAGTTCGCCCCTAAGTCCTTTTTGAAGATATATTTTATTGATGGTCGAACCACTTTCAATCGCTTCGATAATCGCTCTTAGTCCAAAAATACTTGTTAGTTTAGTTTCCATTTTGCAAATGTATGCTAATTATATAGCAAAAAAAACCATCAACTAAAATAGTTAATGGTTTTCTTAATCTATTATTTAAAAAATATTATCTAGTTAAAGTCTCCTTCCAAACAAAACTTGGAACTCCAAAAAATGGAGCAACAGGGTCTTTACCGCCATAATATAATAAAAATTCAATTTCGAATTTATCAGGGCAAGGAAAGTATTTACCTGATCCTTCTACATAATAGTCATAATTAGTTCCTTTATACACAGTAGTTGCTGTATATTGATAAGGGATTGTTACATCTCCAGTAATTGGATCAATTTCTAATTTCACTTGTCCTTCAGCAACTACAGGTTCTCCCCAGTAATCAGGATTTGAAAGCCATGCATAACCTAAACCAGTAGTTAAAAAGTCTGTTCCATCAAATGTAGATGTAAAAGAAACATTTAAAGGTCCACCTACAGAAGCATACCAATTATCAGTACCAGAGTATTTACCTTGCATATCTGAAAGCACAATTGGACAGTCATTGTCAATTACAGTAACTGTATAAGCACTATTTTTTAAGTTTTGACCAGCAATTCCAACAGGCTTATCACCTTCTGTAGACAATACAATTGTAAAATCTAAATTACCATCAACAATAATATTGTCAATTGTTTCAACAGTTATATCTGCTGAAACTTCACCAGCAGGTATTGTTAAATTTCCGTCTGCAGGAGTAATTGATACCCTATTTGCATCTACACCTTCTAAAGTGAATTTAACGTTAATTCCGTTAGTATTTGAATCTGCATTACCTCCGTATAGTACACTTATATTTAAAGGTGTTGAATCTTCTTCAGGTATAGATGAACTTACACTAGCAAATTGAACAAAACCCTCACCTAAATCTAGCTGAACATTTTCTTGTTCTTCACAAGAAGTGAATATTAACACTGTCGCAAGTGCAAATAATTTTATAAATTTTTTCATAATTATATTTTCTATTTAATTAATAACCAGGATTCTGTTGTGTTCTTAACTCTGGATTTCCATTAAACTCCACTAAAGGAAGTGGTAATGTAAATCTGTAATCATCTGGAAGTAAAGTAGGAGTCATTCCAAATTTAGCTGCATCAATAGCGTCTCTTTCAACTCCTTGGTTAGCTCTTACTCCTAATCTTTTTATATCTTTCCATCTATGTCCTTCAAATGCAAATTCTACCCTTCTTTCATTTAAAAGAGCTGCAAAAGCTTCTTGTTTGTTACTATAGCTTGGTAATGGAGTAGTTACACCAAATCTAATATCTCTTAATGCTTTAATATCTTGAGCCGCACCAGTAAGATCATTTCTATCAATTTTTGCTTCTACAATAATTAAATACATTTCTGATGATCTAAAAACTTTATTGTCATTTAATAAAACTTGACCAGGTTTACCTGGATATTTACCCACTTGTAAAACATCTTCAACTTTGTAATCTACAGCATTCATATAATCTGGAGAAACAATAGAAACCGGATCTACAATTACGTCGTATCTAATGTCAGTTGGATCAATTAAATTAAATAAACTACGACCAATTTCATAATAAGGTGTATTTGCTCCAAACATGGTAACACCACCAATCCAACCAGAAGCAGCTACTGTACCAGAACTTGGTTGATTGTCATAAATTCCATTTACATCTCTTTGTAATTTAAAGATAACTTCTGTATTGTCAGAGTCTCTGAACATTAAACGATATTGCGTTCTATTTGCCAAAGGATAAGTCGCCATTAAACTAGAAGCTAAACTTTCTGCAGTTGTGTAATCTTGCCTGTAGGCAGCCATTCTAGCACGCAATGCAGTAACAAAATCTTTTGACACAAAAATTGGGTTGCTTTGATCTTTAATTAAAGAATTTGCTTTAGTCAAATCTTCTTTAATTAAAGTAAACAACTCACCATTGGTACTTCTTAATAATTTATCAGCAATACTCGGTACAAAATCTACTTTTATTACAGATAAAGCATCATCGTTTGTATAATCTGTAGAAAAATAAGATAATAATTGGAAATTTGCATATGCTCTTAAAGCATGAGCTTGACCCAAGATATCGTTTTTCTGTGCTGCTTCTGTATCGTCAGCTGGAGTTATTAAACCTGATGCTTCAATCAATCTATTTAAAGCATTTAATCTATCATATCCATTTGTCCAAAATGTAGAAGCTGCTGATGATCCAGCATTAAGGTTAAAAATAGCTCCTGTTGTTTTACCTTGACCTCCATTATCTGTTCCTTCAGCTGTTTCATCAGTGTAATTAACAGCCATTGCAACTTCTCTGGTTAAATCAAAAAATCCATAGGCTCCATATAAGCCAGCTTCCAATTCTGATACATTGGTATAAGCTACATCTTCAGTAACTCTTCCAACTTGTTCTATATCTATTGCGTTTTCACAATTATAAAAGACTGCAAAAATAGCAACAAATACTAATTTATATATATTATTCTTCATTTTTATTTGTTTTTTAAAATCCTATTTCTAATCCTAATGAGTAAGTTACTGGAGTTGGATATTCTCTACCAGTTAATCTTGATGCAGCGTCAAAACCTCTAAATTTGGTAAATGTTAATAAGTTTTCACCGTTTGCAAATATTCTCAATTTCTTAAACCCAACCTTTTTTAAAACATCTTCAGAAAATGAATATCCTATTGTTGCAAATCTTAATCTAAGAAAATCTTTATCTGCTAAAAATCTATTAGAATCAAAGTTACCAACATTGCTTCCAGACTGTATACTAGGTACATCTGTAACTCTGTTTGTAGGAGTCCATGCTCTTAATAAATCAGAAGACAAATTAAATTGGCTAATAGATGTAGGATCCATAAAGTTCGCATAATCAAAGTCTAATTGGTCAACACCTAAAACATAATTCCATTGTGTTTGAAAGAAAAAACCTTTATAATCTATGTTTAAACCAAAACTACCTTGAGCTTCTGGTGTAGTATTTAAACCACTCCAAACTCTGTCTTTATCAACGTCAGGTGTTTCTGTAATGTTTCCATCTTTATCATAAAATAATTCATTACCGTTTGCTGGGTTAACTCCTGCATATCTAACGTCAAATCTTTCATATATAGGTCCACCATTTCTACCAATACTTATAATTTGAACTTCACCAGTTACCTCGTCTACGTCAGCAGGTAAGTCTCCTAAGTAGTTTTTATTAAAGTTTCCTACAGCATTAGCTGTTATCTTTAAATCATTATTTCTTATAATGTCATAAGAAACCTCTAAATCTAAACCATTGTTATATAAACTACCAGTATTTGCATTGATAGAGGTAACACTAGTAATTGCTGAAACAGGTAAGCTTTGGAAAAGATCACTTGTCTTTTTTCTATAATAATCTACAGATCCTCTTAATCTACTATTCCAAACACCAAAATCTATACCAATATTACCTTGTTGTACTGTTTCCCATTTCAATGTGTCATTACCTAACTGGCTTAAACCAATAGTTTGTTCACCATTATAACCAACTCCTGTTGCATAAAAATCAAATGCTAAATCAGGAGAAGTGTAATATGTACCACCGTTAATTCTTTGATTACCTGAAGTACCATAAGAACCTCTTAATTTTAAATTATTAACATCAGATCCTTCCATAAAGTCTAGTTGATCTAAATTAACCCTAGCAGATACAGACCAAAATGTACCCCATCTATTTGTTGTTGAGAATCTATAAGAAGCATCGCGTCTTAAAGTTGCACTTAAACCGAATGTAGAATCATAGTCATAGTCTAAAGTACCAAAATAAGACAATAAACCAGCATCTATTCTATTTGCAAATACAGTATCTACAAATAAATCATTATTCGCATTATCACCAATAAATCCAGCACCATCACCAGGGAAGAAAGTTTTTGGGTTTAAACCATTAGAATTAAAACCAAAGTCTCTTAAAAAAGCTTTAAAATATTCACTATAAAGTCCAGCACTAATAGTATGCTTATCTAACTCTGTATTATAGTTTAAAGATGCAGTTGTATTAAATGCAGCTCTTCTTCTAGAGTTTTGACTAGAAATACCAGGGTTTTCAGGGTTAAAATATTGTGCATTAAAACTTTCTGGATCTCGAGTAGATATTAATGAAGTAGCTTGATAATCTACACCAGTAATAAGTGATGCAGTTAAATTATCTGTTAAATTATAACTCGCATTTACAGAAGCAATAATCTTAACTTCTTCCGTTAAAGATAAGTCATTAAATAATTTATCTTGAATAAAGTATGGGCTGTAACCAAATATTAAATTATCAACTAACTCTTGAGTGGTTGGTTTTTCTTCTGGTAATAGGTAAGGTAATGCCCCATTAGCACCAAAAAAAGGATTTTGATTAATACCACTTGAACCTACACTTGTAGGTGTGTTATTGGTAGAATAGTTTAAAGAAACAGATGTTCCATATTTAAATTTATCTGAACCACCATTTATATTGTTTCTTAAGTTAAATCTTTTTAAATCACTAACTTTCAAAACACCCTCTTGTTCAAAATATCCTATAGAAGTAAATTGATTTGAATTTTCGCCACCACTCGTTAGTGTTAAGGTATGGTTTTTAGTAATACCAGTTCTTAAAAACTCACGACCCCAATCACCAGTTGGTAATGCTGCAATTTGTGCATCAGTCAAAGGTACTCCATTTGCAGGATATGAAATACCAACTTTTGCTCCAGAACCTAAACCTGCACCTTTTTGTCTTTCTAGAGTTGCATATTGTTGTGAATTCATCAGATTGTATTTGTCATCTGGGAATTGTGAAAAACTTATAATGCTGTTAAAATTAACTGTCAACGGAGTGTTTTTACTTCCCGTTTTAGTTTTAATAACAATTACACCGTTTGCACCTCTACTTCCATAAATTGCAGTTGCACCTGCATCTTTAAGAACTGTTATAGAAGCAATTTCATTTTGGTTAATACTTTTAAAGTTATCCTCATCAACAGGAGTGCCATCTAAAATAAATAAAGGTTCAGTATTACCATTGATTGAATTTACACCTCTTAATTGAACCAATGCATTTGCACCAGGTTGCCCTGTGTTAAGCGAGATATCTAAACCAGGAACTTGACCTGCTAGTGTTTGAACTAAGTTCCCGTTAGGTCTACCTTCTATTGTAGCAGCACTAAGTTGTGTTGATGAAGTTGCTTGTCTCTTTTTAGAAACAGTTTTATAACCAGTTATAATAACTTCTTCTAAAACGTTATCATCTGCAACTAATGTTACATTAAATGTATTAGATGAACCAACTTTTTTCTCAACAAATTTGTACCCTAAGTATCTAAATACAAGTACATCTCCTGTCTTTGATTTAATGGAATACTTACCATCAAAATCTGTTTCAGTACCTTTACTAGTACCTTTAATAATAACACTTACACCAGGTAATGCTCCCGACTGGTCGGAAACCATACCTGTGACAGTTTTTTCTTGTGCAAATGAGAGTTGCACAATTAACGCTAATAGTAGCGTTAAAAATCCATTAAACTTTGTTTTCATTGTATAATTATTTGAATTAATTTATCCCAAAAGTCTTAAATTATTCTTAATGTGACAACTTTTTAACATAAAAATGTCAAAAAAGATTAACAAATTATTATGTTCTTGTTAATTATTATGA
>CALTNV010000036.1 GCA_943845485.1 uncultured Flavobacteriales bacterium
CTTTTTTTAATATTTGTTTGGCCATATATGCTGCAGAGGCATGAGGAATAGCATAATGAACATGTAAAACGTCCAAAAGTTCATGCTTTACAACATCAACCAATTTACTTGACAAAACTAGTTCATAAGGAGGATAATCAAATAAAGGATAATCGCTTACATTTACTTGATGAAAATATATATTAGGATCTAGTTCATCTAACCTTACAGGAACATCGTAAGTTATGAAATGAACTTCATGACCTTGTTTGGCTAAACTATTCCCAAGTTCTGTTGCTACAACACCACTTCCTCCAAATGTAGGATAACAAACAATTCCAATTTTTAATTTCTCTTTCATAAATGATTATTCAAATGCTCTATAAAAAACCTCTTGTATATTTGTACGTACATTTTTTTTAATTAGCTGCTTATTTTTACTCGTTGGATATGTTCTATTTGATAAAAACACATAAACTAAATCTGTCCTGGGATCTACCCATGCCATAGTACCAGTAAAACCAGTATGACCATAACTACTATTTGAAACAAACTCAGAAGAAGGTCCCATATCATCTCCAGTAGGTTTATCAAAACCGGTTCCTCTCCTATTATCAGGGAATTTTGGAGATGTATACTCTAGAATTAAGTCTTCATTTAAGTATTGAACTCCATTATAATATCCATTATTCAAAAGCATATAAAAAATCGTTCCTAAATCTGATGCAGTGCTAAATACTCCTGCATGACCACCAACTCCTCCTAACATTGCTGCACCCTGATCATGAACTGTTCCCTGAATTAAAGACATTCTAAAATAATTATCAATTTCTGATGGAGCAATTCTGTCTTTTGAAATCTTATTCAATGGATAATACCCTGTATATTTTAAACCTAAAGGTTTATAGAAGTTTTCACAGACATATTCATTAAGGGGAATATTTGTTATCTTTTCAACAATTATCTTTAAAAAATAATAACCTAGATCTGAATATCTGTATGTTTTTTCATACAATGGAGCTTTTAAAATAGTTTCATAAATAGTATCGTAAAAACGATTGTCTAAATACATCTTAGAAGTTACTTGTAAATCAAAAGTACCTTTTTGATTTATTGAATAATAGGTATGATCAGGAATATCATTAATTAATGTTTTAGTATAAAAAGGTATCCAAGAAGCTAAACCAGCATTGTGTGCTAACATTTCATCTATCCTTAATGACTCATAAGGAGTTCCTCCAACAAGTTTAGGCAACCAATAACCTAAAGTATCAGATAAACTAATTTTATTTTCCTCATCGAGTTTCATAATACTCATTGTAGTAGCTACAATTTTAGTTATTGATGCTATATCATAAACAGTTGAATCATTTACCTCATTTGAACGTGAATAGGTTGTATAGCCGTAATTTTTATTAAAAACAATTGAAGAGTCTTTAATGCACAAAATTTGACAGCCCGGAATAGCGTGCTCAGAAATAGCATTATAAACTATTGAATCTATTTCTTTCTCATACTTTTTATCAAAACTATTCAACTCCATTTTTAATGGGGAATAAGCTGTTTTATGGAAATAATAAGGAATATTATTAAACCATTTATTTGAAACAGGTAACTTTCCTTTAGCTTTTTTTTCTCCCATAATTACTTGAGCTAAAAACTTATGGGTATAATAATTGGTTTCATAACCAATCAATATTGATTTTGCCTTATCTAAATGTTCAAATTTATTTAATCCGTAGGGATTGCCTGGATAACTAAAAATGAGCTGATAATGATTAGCTATCTCATCAATAAAAGAAATCATTTCTTTATTTAAACCATAAGCCCTAGATAAATAATTACTTGTATTTTCAAGATGAATAATAACTTTTGAGTGTCCTTCAATTTTATTCAATAAAGATTTGAATGCTGTAACAGAAGATTTTTTTGATATATAATAAAATGAGCCTTTAAAACCACTTTGTTTTAATGATTTCACAAAAAAACTATTTGATGACCCTCCAATTACAATAGCTACGTCTTTAGATGTTTCTTTTGAATTTAAAGGAATAGTTTTTTCATCATTTTTAACTTGAGTTATTGCAGATTCATATAACTCTGCCAATAGTGATTTATATTGTTGTTTGTTTAAATCATCTGTTAAATTAGCTTTTGAAATTATCGATGACTTATGAACACCAAGCCATTCTTTTGCTCTTAAAATTTTATAGCAAGAATAAGTAATTCTTTCTTTTGATATTTCACCACTCTTTAAAGCAGCTTTTATTTCTTTTAATGCAAGAGGAATGTTTTCAGGAAAAAGCAAAACATCGTTACCAGCTTTTAAAGCTTCTAACTCAACTTTCCCAGGTTCATAATATTTACTAACGCCTTTCATATTTAAAGCATCTGTGAAAATTAAACCATTAAACCCCAAAGAGTCTTTTAATATATCTGTAACAATAGATTTTGTTAAGGATGCTGCTGTATTTCCTTTTGTACCTAAGGCAGGGATAGAAAGATGAGCTACCATAACACTTGACAAACCATTATCTATCAGTTCACTAAATGGTTCCATTTCAACTCTTTCTAAACGATCTCTATTATGCTTGATAACAGGTAAAGATTTATGACTATCTGTATCTGTATCTCCATGTCCAGGAAAATGCTTTGCATTAGCCATTACCCCTCCTTTTTGTAAACCGTTCATATAAGCTGTTCCCAAAACAGAGACAAGCTCTACATCTTCACCAAATGATCTTGAGTTAATGATAGGATTTTCACTATTTACATTTACATCAACTACTGGAGCAAAATTTACATAAACTCCAACTCTTTTACATTGTTCTGCTATTTGAACACCCATCTCTTCAACTAAATCTGGTCGCTGCGTAGCTCCCAAGGTCATTTCTTTAGGATATGTTAATGAGCTATCTAACCTCATAGGTAATCCCCATTCACCATCAATTGAGGTTAACAAAGGAATATTTGACTTTTGCAATAGCGAATTATAAAAATTTATTTGTCTTCCAGGTCCACCTTGCATAAAAATAACACCACCAATATTATATCTATCTACTAGTTTTTCTATTTTATTTTCGTGCTCAGCCCCTTTATTTGAATAGGCAGCAACCATAAACAATTGTGATATTTGATCATCAATAGTCATTGTTTTAATTAAGCTATCTGCCCAAGGAGTGGGATATAAATCAAATGGTGGTAGATTTTGAGAATAAACGTATAATGAGTTTAAAACTACTAAAATTGGTAAAATTATTTTCTTTAAAATCATAGGCTTATTTTATCAATAGTGAAGTTAATGTTTTTTTAAATGTTTAAAAGTAATCATCTTGTAAAAGATGTAAAATTCAATACATACTTAATACTTGATCGGCTTGCAAATAATAAAAACTTCGTTCTTTAATTTTATTTTCTACATAAGCCTCTAAATCAGATATTGAATTGAAACCAGCTATCAATGGTCTGGTTTTTTTCTCCATCCACAATCTATTTACAAGCGTTTTAATTTTTGTATTTAAATATATAACATAGACTGAGTATTTTTTTATTAAATCAATATTATCTTGACTACAAAAAGTTCCTCCTCCCAATGAGATAACGGTATTTGAAGTGTATTTATTTAAAATATGAATCAATAATCCTATTTCTTTTTTTCTAAAGGCTTCTTCACCATATTGATTGAAAAAACGAATAATACTTGTATTTTCTTGTAATTCAAAGGCTTCATCCAAATCAATAAAATTCATTGAATTATTTTGCGCATATTTTTTACCATAAGTTGTTTTACCAACTCCCATAAAACCAACAAAAAGAACATTTTGCTTTTGCATAGTTAAAATTGTATTTTAGTAGGAATAAAATTACAATTTTATACACTATATTTACAATGTATGTTTGTTGTTTTAGCCCTATTTGTATTTTATATTCTATTTTTTTCAATTATTATAAAAAAAGCTCATTTTTTTAGATTGAAAAACATTTCAACAGATTTTATAATCTTGGTTTTTATCACCAAATGTTTTTTAGGAATTATTTCATTTGAATTACACGAAAAAACAATTAAAGGCGGGGATATGAGAGCATATTATAAAGATGCTGAAATTATTTACAAACAACTAAACAGTAATATTCCTATTAATTACTTTTATATGTTACTTAATATTAAAAGAAATGACCCAAAATTAAAGCCTATTTATGACAACTTAAACCACTGGGATAGATCAAAACCATCTTTAGATGTTTTAAATAAGCGTTCTATTATAAGATTTAATGCAATATCCATTCCTTTTTCATTTAATACCCCTCAAATAAATACTGTATTCATTTCTTTTTTATCAACTATTGGTTTATTGTGTTTATTTAAATTATTTAGCTCTATTTTTAAATATAGAGATGAATGGTTTTTTATAGGTTTATTTTTACTTCCCTCTTCCTTATTTTGGAATTCCTCCATTTTAAAAGAAAGCTTAACTATTTTTGCAATGGGAGTTTTTTTATTATCTGCTAATAGGTTTTCTGAAAGTAAAAAAACATTTTTATTTATCATTTTTATTTTATCATCTGTACTTTTCTTATACGTTAAGGCTTTTTTCTTTTTTGTATTATTTCCTTTTGTATTACTACACATGTATTTTAATCTATTTAAACACAGCGCTTTTATTTATTTTAAAAAGAAAAACATTATTGTTTACCTATTTTTATTAACTGTTTATCTAATTGTTTGTTTTTTTTACCCAACACTTAGCATTTTTGAACACATTAAAAACAAACAATTACTTTTTATAGATTTAAACCACAAAACCACTCCTAGAAGTGGTTTTGAAATACCATTAATTTCAGAATTCTATCACTATGTTATTTACACACCTAATGCTTTAATTAACAGTATTTTACAACCTCAATTACTATCTTTCAAATCTCCTTTTTATATTTTTCCTATTTTAGAAAACATATTACTCATTGGGCTTTTAATTATTGCATTTTATAATAAAGCATCTTTAAAATTACGCCAAAAAAGTATTATTATTTCTATTTCTTTATTTTTATTTATTTGCTTAATAATTATTGGTTTTACAGTTCCAATACAAGGTGCAATTACAAGATATAAAGCACCATTAATGCCTTTTGTTATTTTATTAATCATAATGATTGCAGACCCTAAAAAAATCAAAAAAAAATGTCGAAAGTTATCAATTTCATTAAAATAAGCCTTTCATTATTATTTATTACTAGCTGTGCACATAAATTTGAAAATGCAGATCTAGTTGTACATAACGCCAAAATTTTCACTTCCTCTATTAATGGTCATCAAGAGTTTCAAGCCATGGCTATTAAAAATGGTACAGTTATAGATATAGGACCTGAAAGAGATATTTTAAATAAATACAACTCTAAAAAACAATATGACGCTAGAAAAAGAATAATTTTACCTGGTTTTATACCTGTTTTTAATACTACTATTATTGATTCCAATATTTTTTGGGAAAACGGATATACTAGTTTTATTTTAGATAGCTTAAATTTAAAAGATTATCAAAGTCTGAAAATGAATATCAATAACGCTTTATTTTCTATTAGTTGTAATAGTGATAATATTGAAGAAAATATTTTGATTACAAAAAATGATAGCTTGATAAATAAAATAATTTATTTAGATAGTACTAGACTTAATACTAATTATTCTGTTTTTTTTCCTGATGTTTTAATTTCAAATCAAATAAATAAAAATTATAACTTTAAAGGTCAACAATATACTTTTAATCATTGGAAACAAAATAAATATAATATCGTACATATTAAAAATTATGAAACTGTAGTAGACACAAAAAGTTTTACAGTTTATTTTGATAACAACATCTCTCCTTTTAATCTTATTGAAAAGTTATCAAAAAACAAATCAGTTTTAAATGCAATTGATAACTTTACATTAAATAGTGCTATTTTAAACAATATTTATGATAATTATGGAAGTTTAGAGATTGGAAAAAAAGCCAATTTTATCACTTTAGATTATAATATACTGAAAGCCGAAATAAATAAAATAAGCAAAATAAAAATCCTTCATACTTATGTTGAAGGAAAATTGAAATACACTAAATATTAAAATTATGTTTGACTTTGGAAAAATGGGTGCATTAAAAGCACAAATGGATGAAATTAAAAGTAAATTAGAAACAATGACAGTTACTGAATCAATTCAGAATAATGCTGTTTCTATTACTATAAACGGAAATAAAAGAATTACTTCTATAAATATTAATGAAGAAATTTTAGAAGATAAAGATATTGCAGAAGATTTAATTTTATTAGCTGTTAATAAAGCAATGGAAAAAGCTGAAAAATTGAATGAACAAGAAATGCAAGGAGCTGCCTCCTCTTTACTTGGTGGTTTAAATTTATAATATTACTATTTGAAAAACTTCAATTTTAATAATTTAAAAAAAAGAGCTCATTATAATGTTGAAAGCATTTACAATGGTTTAGTTAATAGTAATGTACAGTTTTTAAGTTCTGCAATAACTTTAATAGAGAGCGAATCTGAACAACAAATAAATGATGCAAAAGCTCTAACAAACTTATGCTTACAGCAAAAGAAAGATAGCTTACGAATTGCAATTAGTGGTATTCCTGGAGTAGGAAAATCTACATTTATAGATCAATTAGGGCGAGTTTTTATCGAAAAAGGTCATAAAGTAGCAGTATTAGCAATAGACCCTACAAGTGAAGAAAATAACGGAAGTATTTTAGGTGATAAAACTAGGATGACTTTCTTAAGTACCCATAAAAATGCTTTTATAAGACCTAGCGCAACTGGTAAAAATCTAGGAGGAGTTGGAAAAAAAACAAGAGAGACAATACAATTATGTGAAACTGCTGGGTATGATATTATTATTATTGAAACTGTAGGTGTTGGTCAATCAGAAACTTATGTTAAAAACATGACTGACTTATTCATTTTATTAACCTTACCAAATGCAGGTGATGAACTTCAAGGAATTAAAAGGGGTATTATGGAGTCTGCGGACTTAATACTGGTTAATAAATGTACTGATCATCCAGAAAAAGCAAAGATAACAAGTCAACAAATAAAAAATGCTTTACACTTTTTTCCTTTAAAAGAATCTAAAATTATTACTTCTGTAATTCAAATTAATAGCCTACCTGCTTTTAACATTAATATAGTTTATCAATCTTTACTAAAATTAAAAAAAGAGCTAACATTAAATGGATATTTTAAACAAAATAGAACATCTCAATTAAGTTATTGGTTAAGAGAAAATATCCAGCAGGAATTACTTCAAGATTTTTTTAATAATACTGAAATTCAAAAAAAATATAAATCATTCTTAAACAAGATAAAAGAAACAAAAGAGAGTCCATATACTATGGCGAAACAATTAATAAAAATATATAAAGATGGAAATAGTTGAGTTTACCTTGCAAGAAGGACAAGAATATATAGAGTTATATAAATTATTAAAAGCTATACAAGTAATAGATTCTGGCGGAAGAGCTAAATTGATTATTGATAATGAGGAAGTTATTTTGAATGAAGAAATTGAAACCAGAAAAAGAAAAAAAATTGTAACTGGTGATATCATAGAAGTTTTTGACACAAAAATCATTGTCAAATAATATTAGTGTCCGATTATGAAAGCTTTTTATACTATATTTTTATTAATCATTCTAACATCTTGTAAAACAAACTATCAAAATATTACAATAGATATAGGAGACAGTAAAACAGGACCTGAAGAACCTGCAATTTTAATAAATAAAAAAAACAAAAATGAGATAATTGCAGCTTCAAATATTAAAAACATATACCATTCTAGTGATGGTGGTTTAACTTGGGTTAAATCAAAACAGGAAAGTTCTTTAGGGGTATTTGGAGATCCAATTTTAATTTCAGACACAAATGGAAATGCTTACCACTTTCATTTATCAAATCCATCAGGGAACGGATGGTCTGATGAAGACATATTAGACAGAATCGTTATACAAAAATCTTCTGATTTTAGTTTAAATTTTGACAATGGTAATTCAATAGGCCTTAACCCTCCTAAAGACCAAGATAAACAATGGGCACATTGCAATCCAAATACAAACGTGATTCATGTTGCTTGGACCGAATTTGATAAATATGGAAGTAAAAACGCCGAAGATAAAAGTAGAATTTTATATAGTTTTTTTGACCAAAATAAATGGTCAACACCAATACAATTAAATCAAAAAGAAGGTTTTT
>CALTNV010000037.1 GCA_943845485.1 uncultured Flavobacteriales bacterium
CTGACAAAACAATAGTCGGAATAGCAGATGCCATCTGAAACAAAGGTCTATTGTTTTGTCAGTACCCAGACTAAACAAAATATTTAGAAACAAAGAACATTGCTATTTTGCTGAACATATTGATGAAGTAAATGGAATTTGCGAATCTTTATTAACGGAGAACAAGAAAAGACTGTATGATAAATCAACCGCTGCTGCAAAATACATAGAAGAAAGGCATACACAATATCATAGAATGCAATTTAAGATAGACACTGTAAAAAGATTTATCAAGAATAATCATGTACTCGATGTTGATTTTCCCTTTTTCTTACCAGAAGTAAATATGAAGGAAGAAATGAAATACGCAACTCGTTCAAGAAATTTATAGGATAGAATGAAAATACTTTGGTTTAGTAATCGATTAATAGATGATATTGATACAGGTAATACAGGAACTTGGTTAACGGCATTGGCTAATATTTTATCTAAAGATAAAAGTGTAACATTAAGTAATATAACGTTTGGTAATTCTGCAGTAATTAAACGCTCTGAATCCAATAGAGTTCTCCAATTTGAAATACCATCAAATAAAACAAGAAAGAATGGGCTACCAACAAGTCAGATTAAGAAAGAAATACTAAAAATAATTTATGAACTTAAACCTAATTTGATACATGTATGGGGTACAGAGAGTTATTGGGGGACAATAACTGCTGGTGTGACTAAAGATTTTCCTGTTCTAATAGAAATTCAAGGTCTAAAAAAAACTATTTCCAATGTATATAAAGGTGAATTAACATTTAAGGAGAGATTAAAATGTATTGGATTAAAAGAACTTTTAAAAAGAGATTTTCTTCAAAAAAGAAAAAAAGATTTTGAAAAATGGGGTCAAATAGAGGTCAATATTATCCAATCTCATTTTTATTTTTCTACCCATTCTCTCTGGGCA
Organism: uncultured Flavobacteriales bacterium; assembly: GCA_943845485.1. The sequence continues at coordinate 932 of CALTNV010000037.1, forward strand.
GAGTCAAAGGTGAGAGCTGTTAATCAGGAAGTTAAAATGTACAAAAATGAAAGGGTTTTAAGAGCGGATTTTTATAATTCTTCAAAATGGAAGCCTGTTAAAGAACCCATATTGTTCACCTCTTTGGGCTATCCAGCTCCCTTCAAAGGATTATATACTTTAATTAAATCTGTTGAGATTTTAAAAATAAAATACCCATCTATTAAATTATACATAGCCGGTAATTTTAAAACTAAAGGAATTAGAAAAGATGGTTATATTAATTTTATAATTAATCAAATAAATTCAAGAAATTTAAAAGATAATGTAGTTTGGACCGGAGGATTAAATAGTACTGAAATTATAGGTTTTTTAAAAAGAAGTTCTGTAGCCATTTACCCAAGTTTTAATGAAAGCTATGGTTTGGCATTGATAGAGAGTATGGCGGTAGGAACTCCTGTAGTGTCTGCCTTTAACGGAGGGTATGGATATAACGGAAAAGACGAGGAGACGGTTTTATTTTTCTCTCCTGGAGATTTTGAAATGTGTGCATTTCAAATAAACAGAATTATCGAATGTGAAAAATTGGCAATAAGCTTATCAGTGAAAGGTCGTAATTTTATTCTCGACAGAAATGAATCTAGTAAAATATTCAAGAAGCAAATTGAAATTTATAAAAACATTATAAATTTATCTAAAACTGTTTAACATGATACATTTACATATTTTAAAATTCACGAGTTACCCGAGGTATATAACAGATTACTTACTAATGCCTCTTTATTTGTTTTTTTGGAAAAGGAATGGCGCTTTGATAGGTAAAAGAGTTAACTTTCTTGGAAAGCCCATCATTAAGATGATGAAAGGTTCTAATATTTCAATTGGTAGCAATTGTTTGCTATGTTCTAGATCTGGTCAAACAGCACTTGGAGTTGGTCATCAGATTATTCTAAGAACTCTGAACAAAGGAGCAAAACTTATATTAGGGAAAGGTGTACGAATGAGCGGAACAACTATTTGTGCTGCATCACGTGTTGAAATTGGAGATAGATGTGTAATTGGGGCTGATGTTATTATTTCTGATACAGATTTTCACTCTTTAAATGCTGAAATAAGAAGTTCAAAGAATGACAGTCGTGAAGCACATAACAGCCCTGTTTTTATAGGTAATGATGTTTTTATTGGTGCTAGATCAATTGTATTAAAAGGAGTGAAATTAGGAGATAATGTAATTATAGGTGCAGGAAGTGTAGTTACAAAAAGTTTTGACGACAATTGTGTTATTGCAGGTAATCCTGCTAAATTAATTAGCAAGAATAAAAGTTGACATAATATATTTATCATTACTCTAATTCGTAATTATTCAAAAAATAAATACTTTAAACTAAATATTAAATATCTTAGCGGTCTTGACATTTGTTATTGAATATCTATTAAGATGAACTAATAAGTTGCAAGGAAAAAAATAATCTCAAGAAATTCGGTTTTTATGAGATATATGGTTTTTAAGTTTTTGCAATATATCTCTCATTTAAATAATATGTGCGATTTGTTTGCTAAAAATGTTGTTTCAAGGGTCAATGTATTGCAGACGAATGGCATATTAATAGTTTACGAATAATAAGTTGTAATGTGTTATGCTTAATATGCATCAAGAGTGAAAATTTAAGTTTGTGCTAAAAAAAAATTAAATGTTGTTAAAACCCTATAAAATAAATTGGAATGTTGGTTTGGTCATTCTTCTAATCTCTTCAATGATGTCACCAATTATAAGTGCTAAATACTATGGTGTTGTTGGCGTAATTCCATTATTGTTTCTTTCCTTGTTCTTGGTTTTTACAAGCTCTAAAGGGCATAGTTTCGCTAGTACAATACGCTATGAAATTAGGAATAATGGAGCTATGGCCTTTTTTTTAATCTTATTTATTATCGGTGTCGCTTTTTCTTTTTTGCATGGTGCAGATGATTACCAGTATTTTTTAGGAATCTTAGTTTTACCTATTTGTTTTATTATGGGATTGTATTGCGCTAATAATTCTGTCTATAAACAATTCGCTATTAAATCTATTCTATTCTTTATTTTTCTTAATATTTTATTTACGGGTCAAAGTATAGGACCTGTTGAAAATGCTCGAGATTTGTATATTGCATCAGGAAAAGATTTGAGTTCTGGCTCCTCAGGTTTTTGGGCTCTTATAGGACTGTTTTGCCCCCTTTTTGTTAATATGATTTTAAAGGAAAAAAAAATGTATCGAAAGATGTTATTTTTAGTAATGTTTTTTTATGTAACGTATAAACTTGTTTTTTCAGGTTTCGCCACCCCTTTGGCACTATTTTTTATTAATGTACTAACAATAGTTTTACTCTATTTATTTTTTAATAACAAGAACTTTATTCGTCTATTAAAAACATTATTGATATCAATTTTGTTTTTGGTAGTAATTAATTATTTTTTTGAATTTATATTAAAGTCTAATTTTGAAGCACTAATGGATGTTCAATGGAGATTTAATAATATTCTTGAAAATCCTACTAGAGGAGGGCATGATGATGTTTCAAGGTTTTCATTGATGGAGTTTTCAATTAAGACCTTTACAGAAAATGTGTTTTTTGGTGGAGGAGGTAATATTCGAACCTCAATTTATGAGGGTATAGCTGGAGGGCATTCATCTCTTTTTGACCTTCTTGCTGTATTGGGATTATTCGGAGGTGGAGGTGCTTTTTTATTATTTATGTTAAAGGGGTTTAAAAATGCTTACAGCTCCATGAAAGTAAACCTTAATTTTGAATCTTTTTCTAATTTATCAGTTGTGATATCTATGTTTATAGGTGGTATTATGAATCCTTATTGGTCGGGATCAATACTAATATGCTTTTTAATGGTTGTCAATATTTCTAAAGTAAAGTACTATGAATAAAATTGCCGTTTTATTAACCTGTTTTAATAGAAAGGAGTTTACCTTAGAAAGTTTGAAGCATCTGTATATTGCAAAAAAACAAACGTATAAGGTTTTTGAAATGGATGTTTTTTTAACGGATGATGGCTCCAACGATGGTACTAGTGCAGCTGTTGCTTTAAAGTACCCTAATGTGCATATTTTAAGAGGGGATGGAAACTTGTATTGGGCAGGAGGTATGAGACACTCTTGGAATTATGCAATTAATCAAAGGTTTGATGGGTTTCTGTTATTAAATGATGATACCTTTATTTATAGCAATCTATTCGATGAGATTATGGGGTGCAATGAGTTTATCTTAAATAAATATAAGGAATCTGGTATCTATATTGGCGCCACTCAAGATAAAATAGGTAGGAATACAACTTATGGAGCTCGAGTTATTACGAACAAATTTTTAGGATATTCAAGATTAATTGATCCCAATGGTGAATTTCAAACCTGTGATTTGGGGAATGCAAATATAATGTTTGTGTCAAATGGTGTATACAAAAAATTGGGGGTTCTCTTCA
>CALTNV010000038.1 GCA_943845485.1 uncultured Flavobacteriales bacterium
TTTAATCTATTTTAAAGATAAAAACAATTCAATATTAGAAAGCGGAAGAAGTTTTTCTGAACAAATAAAATAGATTAAATACTTCCCTCTGAAGTACTTTCGGTACTCCTTAATGTGATTTGAATTAACGATAATTCCTCTTTTAATTTGATAAAAGTTATCAGGTAGTATTTCTAATAATTTTTTAATAGAGAAATCAGAAATATGTTTTTCTCCTTCAAAAGTAAAAAACTCAACATATTTTTCTGAAGCTTTTAAAAAAGTTATTTTGTCGATATGTACTAATATAATTTTATCGCCTACTTTATGGGTTAATGTTGTTATTTTTTTTGGTTGTTTATCATTATTTTCCAGAATTGATAAAATTTTTTTAAAATTTATACTATGTGAATTTTGATGATCCAATTTATCAATTGTTTTTTCAAGTCTATCTTTTATAATTGGCTTCACCAAATAGTCTATAGCTAATGTCTCAAAAGCTTTTAAAGCATAATGGTCAAATGCAGTACAAAAAACAACTTGCGGTTGATGAGATAAATTTTGTAGCATTTCAAATCCATTTTTACCAGGCATTTCAATATCTAAAAAAATAATATCTGGTTTATATTTATTAATCATTTCATATCCTTCAATACCATTTTTTGCTTGAGCAATAATGTCAAATTTATCATCAAATTGAAGTAATAAATCTTTTAGTCTATCTCTTGCAATTTGTTCATCATCAATGATAATAGTTTTATATTTCTTCATACATTGGAATACTTATTTCAATTTCTTTTGAAGGGATGTTTTTAAAAACGATTTGATATTGTTTAGGGTATAATATGTCCAATTTGCTGTAAATACTTTTGATGCCAAAACCTTGTTGGATATCAGAAGGGAATGGAGCTCCATTATCACTTATTTTTAATATAATATTATTGTTATTTTGATATATTTTAATTTTGATAAGTGCTTCTTTCGTTAATTTTGAAATACCATGTTTTATAGCATTTTCAACTAAAGGTTGTAAGATAAATTTTGGGATTAAATAGTTTTTTATATCACTTTTTACAGTAATATTAAAAGATAATCGATCAATAAATCTGACTTTTTCAATATTTAAATAAGCTAATGTAATCTCTAATTCTTGTTCAATTGTTGTCCAGTTAGAAACATTTTTATTGATACTGTATCTGTAAAATTCTGCTAAATTTATAGCTATTTTTTCTGTTTCATTTGGATTTTTAAATACCATTCCAGCGATCGAGTTTAAGCTATTGTATAAAAAGTGTGGATTTACTTTAGCATGTAGTTCATTAAGCTTAGCTTGCGTATTAATTTGTTCTAACTTTTTTATTTTTAATTTGTTTTTTAATACAATTGTTTTTTCTTTCTGTTTAAAATAAATAATAAATGCTCTAAAAAAACCAACTACAATAATACAAAAGCTAATATTGATAATGGTTTGAATTAATTGTTCTTTTTGAATATTGTTGGGTATTGTTTTCGAAAAAAGTAACAATGATAAATAGGGTATTAAAACAATAACAATTGGTACAGAACATGTTATTGTAAAAGAAATGATTGATTTTTTAAGATAGTTAGTATCTAACCGATTAGTTTTCTTTTCTATAAACCTTATTAGGTTGGCAATTAATAAAAAAGATATTACGGATATAAGATTAATAGTTATAACATCAATCCATTGATAAAAAAATAGATAGGGATTTTTAATTTCAGAACAAATGATAAAATAAACGCTAGAAATAGAACATAAGGCTATTAAACTGAATAGCGAAATAGCATTAAAAATGATAAATGGATTATCTTTTTTAATTTTAAGTTTTAAATAAAAAACTTTTAATAGATAATATGATATCACCAAAAGTAAAATATAGAAAGGAAATAAAATGAAGAAAATATTTTTTTTCAACCATGTTTTTGTTTGATTTGATTTAGATGATATTTCTTCTTGTAAAGAAGAAAATGAAATTAGATATAAGGTTTTAATTAAATGTTTATCAAAAGGAGAAATCCTATTGTTTGGGATATCTTTTTTTAGCTTAAAAATTTTATTAGAGTCAGTTGTTCCAATTGAATAAAATACTGTAGAATTAATACTTATTTCTTCTCGTCCTTTATTAAAAATAAAAATAAAGTCTAAAATATTAGGGTATAAGGCATAAGCAATTTGATTTGTAATGAAATTCTGATGAAGGTTCTTAGGGATATTATAAAGGTTTAAAATTAATTTATAATTACTAATAGTATCATTGGTATAATTCCATTTGTGAATATTGTTTCTTTCTTTTGGACCAACTAAACTTGTATATAATTTGTAGTTTTCTGAATCAACTATAATAATTTCAAAATTCAAAGGGTTCTTGTTTTCAGTTGTTATTTTTATTTTTTTACATAGTTGATTTAAATTTTTTATGCTTTCTTTTATCTGTTTTATAGCGGTTGAGTCATTAATGCTAGACAAATCAATATTGATGTTTTTTTCCCAATGGTAATGGGTTGATTTATGTAAATTAAATGCAAGAGTTTTTTCTACTAAAGAATCAATTTTACTTTGAGAATACACACTAACAACTCCTGAAAAAAGAGTAAATATTAGTATAATTAAAATGATAACTTGTTTCATAATTGTAAAATTAGTTTTTTGATTGAAACAAATTAACAGAACTGTAAAGTGAAATAAAAGAATAATCTGATAAACAGGTCTAATAGGAGTATGAACTGGCTTTTAATGATTTAAAAATCAATATTAGGTACCAAGAATATATCTTGTTCATATTTATACATTATGTTTTTTAACTAAAAAATATTTAGTTTATCCCTGAAAATAAAAAGGGGCACTTATTTTCCATCCAGATTTGGTCAATAGTGTTTTACTTGAATAGAGTTTATATTCAACATCTTCGAATGTGAAATAGATGGTAATTTGTGCAGAAGTCATTCCATTTTTTTGAAACGAATTAGCTTCTAATTTACTGAATTTTATTTTTTTTGAATCTATACCAGCATTTGCAAGAGATTTTTTTAGTTTGATAAAAGATGGTTGAATTGATTTAATTACTTGTTTAAGTTTGTAATCAATCTTTTTATTTTCCTCTGTTTTTGCTTCTTTTGATAAACTTGATGTTTTAATGATTTCTTTGAATCCGGATTTATTAATAAATAATTTTTTATAGTCTGTGGAGTCATTAGATTTTATTGATTTAATGAGTTGTTTTCCAAAATCATCTTGATTTGATTTAGTTGGAAGTTCAATAGGTGAGTTTCCACAAGCGTAAATCGATAAGGCTATGAATAAATAAAGTATCTTTTTCATTTTAATAGAGTTTTAAAATAACTTAGTTTAAAAAGAATAAAAAATCAAACCAAATTTATGTTTTATTAATTTGATTGAATAATGGGTTGTAATAAAAACTTCTCCAATTCTGTAGTACCTCAAAAGATAGACAATATTTGGGAGCTATTCCTCATTTTAAAAACTAAAGAATGTCCTTACTAATATTCTTTGAATTTAAATCCATTACTAACAAATCATTTTATGAAATTTTGTATGATTTTTGATTATATTGTATAAATACTCATTATGTTATGCAACTCAAATTTTTAATTACCTTACTATTTACTTACTTGTTTGCAATAAACTTACAGGCTCAAGAATTAATATACCCTGAAAATCCAATCACTAAATCATTAGGGAAAACTGTTACTTCTGATGTTGATGGTAATGTTTATTTTGCTGGTGATTATAATAATGAAATACAATTACTTGGAGCATCTTTGTATGCTTATGATTATCCAAACGATGGAGCTACAAATGGAGATGTTCTTATTGGTAAATTAAACCCATCAGGACAATTATTATGGTTAAAAAGTATTGGTGGAATTAATAGGGATCAAGTCTTTGATATAGAGATATCCCCTAATGGTTCTGTTACAATTGTTGGAACCTTTAGAGGTTCAATTTATATTCAGGGTAATGAATTAATTGGTGGTAATTCAAACGAATCTTTTTTTGTTGTTGATTTAGATATTGAAGATGGGGCCTACATTAATGCAATAAATTCTTCAGGTAATAGTGGTAGTTCTGATATTGAATCTGTTGTTTATGATGATGAAGGGAGTATGTATTTATCAGGCTCTTTATATGGAAGTATTGTTTTTTTAGAAGATACGATTGTTTCTGATAATCAATCTAGTAGTTTTTTAATTAAAGCTACTAAAGGTAATTTTGATTGGGTAATTCAAATAAAAGGTAATGATAATTCTGGGCAAGGACTTTATTATGATAAATCTAATGAGCAAATATATCAAGTAGGTTTATTTGGAGGTTCTTTTACAGTTCAAGACTTATCTGTTAGGCAAATTCATAATGGACATAATACTTTTTTACTTTCTGTTAAAAAAGATGGTAGAATAGAGTGGATTCAATCTTTACAATCTGATGGAGAGATTCATTGTTATACAGTTACAGGTAATGATGGTTATGTTTATATTGGTGGAGAATTATTAAAGAATTTATTTTTACCTAATGGAGATGAAATTTTGACAAGAGGGTATAATGATGGAGTAGTTGTAGCTTATGATCACAATGGTGTATATTCTTACCACACAATTATTGGAGGTAACAGAGAGGATGAGGTTGTAAAATTAGTTTATACTAATAATGCATTAGTTGTTCAGTTTTTAATGGGAGATAATGCTTATTGTAATGGTACTAATTTTGATTTTGATGGATTTAAAACAGATGCTAAAATCAGTTTAGATTATACATTACAAAATATTTATAATTATAATTATGTTCCTGTTGTAGATGGTTCAGGTCAAGTTTTTCCTAAAGATTTTACTTTAACTCAAGATAATGTTTTTACTATCGGACAAACAGTTAATAGTATGTTGATAGATGGTGTTATTTATGGAGGTTCTCCTAATTTTAAAGATTTTTATTTAATTAAAGACTATTTTTTAATTCCTTCAAATTTACCTTCATCTCCTGTTATAAAACTAAGATCAAGATTTGATATTTATGAATTATCATTGTATCCCAATCCCGCTTATGAAGGCCAAATAGTTTATTTTAATAAATACTCATTAATTGATAAAGTTGAAATATATGATGAAAGTGGTAAATACATAAAAATGTTTAATTTGGATTTAAATACCGGATTTTCAACAGATAGTTTAAGTGGTGGGGTGTTTTTAATTAAAGGTTATCATTTAAATCAATTAATAGGCGTTTCAAAACTAATTGTTTATTAATAGAAGTTAAAATATCAAATAGCTTCTTAAATTCATTTTCAAATTATAATTTGTTAGGTATCTTATTTAAAACTAATTTAATTGTTTATGAAATATTTATCTACCTATCTTTTTTTATTCTTAGCATTTATTTCATGCGCACAAGAAACAAATATAAAATCTGTTAATTCAATGTCTAAAAACTATAATAATTTAACTCCTTTTGAATCTTATGTGATTAATGAAAAAGGAACCGAACGCCCATTTACAGGTGAATATGATAACTTTTATGAGGATGGGGTTTATACATGTAAAAAATGTGATTCTCCTTTATATAATTCCTCAGATAAGTTTGATGGACACTGTGGTTGGCCAGCCTTTGACGATGAAATTGAAGGGGCAGTTACTAAGGTTAAAGATGCCGATGGCAGAAGAGTAGAAATAATATGTTCAAATTGTGAAGGTCACTTAGGGCATATTTTCATAGGGGAACAATTTACAGAAAAAAATACCAGGCATTGTGTAAATTCCGCATCCTTAAAGTTTGTGTCTAAACAAGAGCAATTGCTTAGAGATAAACAAGGTTTTAGAACAGCTTATTTTGCTTCTGGATGTTTTTGGGGAACTGAATACTATTTCTCTAAATACAAAGGCGTTATTGAAACTTCGGTTGGTTATATAGGGGGTACAGTAGAAAATCCTTCTTATAGACAAGTATGTACTGGTAAAACTGGTCATGCAGAAGCAGTGAAAGTTGTTTATGATCCTAAACTTGTTTCTTATGAGTCATTAGTGATGTTGTTTTTCGAAACCCATGATCAGTCCCAGCTAAACAGACAAGGACCAGACATAGGTGAGCAGTATCGTTCAGAAGTTTTCTATGAATCTTTAGAAGAAAAAAAGATTGTTGAAGATTTAATTCAAGTATTATTAGATAGTGGTTATGATGTTGCCACTGAAGTAACTAAAGCAACTATGTTTTACCCTGCTGAAAAATATCATCAACAATACTATGATAAAACTGGGGGTAGCCCTTATTGTCATTTTTATATCAAAAAATTCTAATATTTTTAATTGGTTATTAAAGTGTTAAAATATATTTTAAATACATCTTAAATATCTATTTTAATTAAAAATTTTATTTTATGAAAAATATTTTATCAATCTTTGGTTTTGCTTCTTTGTCTTTATTTTCTTTAGAAGCGCAAAAACTAAAAACAAATAGTATTTCTATTTTTGATAATGGAACTTCTTTTTATCTAAAATCTGGATATGTAAATTCAGAATCAGGTCATTTTTTATTAAAAGAAAAAGATATGCCTAAAGCTTTGTATGGCACTTTATGGTTTAATACATTAAATATAAATAATGTATCATCTTATTCAGATACACTTAAAAAATCTATTATATCAAAGTCACTTAAAGATTTAATAATAACTAATAATGAAAAAAAAGTATCTTTAATTTTATCAGATAATGTTGTCATTAATGGGGTGTTGTATGTTCCAATAAATAAAAAAAATCCTGAAGAAGGTATATATAATAATTTAATTAATTTTATTGGTGTTCACACTGATGAAGGGGATTATCGATATTTTAATATCAAGGATGTAAAACAAATAAAGTTTTTAGAAGAACCTAATTATTATAAGTCTGAATATAATATTTCTAAAGTCTTAGATGTCGAATTTAATAATTCATTATCTCAGAATAATATTGAGATGATGTATTTACAAAATGGATTAACTTGGAATCCTAATTATTTATTAACGTTAAAGAGTGATAAAACTGCAGAAATTAAATTTAGAGCCGAAATAAGTAATAGGTCTGAAGATATTATTAATACACCAATAAATTTAGTGGTAGGGCAACCAAATTTTGTCTTTGGATCTAGGTTAAGTGATATTGTCAGTTTTCTTGGTGAAATCAAACCTAAAATAAATAGTTCAATGGCTATGAGAAGTAGTTATATGGCAAAAAGTTTAGATATTGAAGATGAATCGATGGAATCTACAGAGTTAGATTATGTTTCTAATAACGATATGTATTTTTATAATCTTGAAGAGGTTAGTTTGTCAAAAGGGAGTTCTGCTTTATACGATGTTTTCACAAAAAAAATAAATGTGCAACATGTTTATAAATCTATTTTACCTCAAAATAATACATATAACATTCATTTTTATAATAATCAATTTCAAAATCAAACAATTACTCATTATGTTGAGCTAATAAATAATACATCTCATCCATGGGTAGAAGGCAGTGTTTTTATTGTTAATGATAACAAAAGTGAAATTACTCCTTTAGCTCAAGAAAAACTTGCTTATACAGCAATTAATAATAGTAATTGTGTCAAAATAGCTGATACAAAAGATATTGTAGTTTCAGTTAAAGAGTCAATTGTTGATCAGTCAAACTTTTTATCTGGCAAACAACATTATCATGAATTGTTAATTGAGGGTACTTTAACAATTGAAAATTTTAAGAACGAAGATGTTAAAATGGAATTAAATAAATCTATTTTAGGTACACTAATTAAATCTTCTATTCAATGGCAGAAAAATGTAGGTTCAATTAATCAATTAAATTATTCAAATAATGTTCAATGGGAGCTTGATTTAAACAGAAAATCTAACAAGGAAATCACCTATAGTTATAAAGTTTTTGTTAAAAAATAGATCTAAAAAAAGGAGGTAGTTAACTACCTCCTTTTAATTTCAATAAGAAATTTAAATTATTTTACGCTATCAACAACAGCTTTAAAAGCTTCTGGATGATGAGCAGCTAAGTCAGCTAAAACTTTACGGTTTAACTTAACACCTTTAGTGTTAACTTTTCCCATAAATTGGCTGTAAGACATACCATGTTGTCTTGCACCCGCATTAATTCTTGTAATCCAAAGAGCTCTAAAATTTCTCTTCTTTTGCTTTCTTCCAATATAAGAGTAAAGCATTGCTTTTTCAACAGCATTTTTTGCTACTGTATAAACATTTTTTCTAGCTCCAAAATAACCTTTGGCAGCCTTGATAATTTTTTTTCTTCTAGCTTTACTAGCTACATGATTGACACTTCTTGGCATAATTTAATGTGTTTTAATGGATAGTGATCTATGAACAGATTCTTTAAACTATACATTAGGTTAATAACCGTAATTTTTAATTCTTAGATACAAAGTTGTAACTTAACGCTTCTTAAATCGTTTTTGTTAACCATTCCGAATTTCGTTAAACGACGCTTTCTCTTTTTAGATTTCTTAGTCAAAATATGACTTTTGAAAGCGTGTTTTCTTTTAATGGCACCAGTACCAGTAAGAACGAAACGTTTCTTTGCACTAGAATTAGTTTTCATTTTAGGCATAATCGCTGTCTTTATATATTAATTTATTCTTATTTCTTCTTTATTGGGGCAAACATCATTATCATTCTTTTACCTTCTAATTTTGGCATTTGCTCAACTGTAGCTAAATCTTTTAACTCCGTGGCAAATTTTAATAATAATATTTCACCTCTTTCTTTAAATACAATTGTTCTTCCTTTGAAGAAAACATAAGCTTTTACTTTTGATCCTTCTTCAATGAATTTTTTTGCATGATTTAATTTAAATTCAAAATCATGATCGTCTGTATTTGGTCCAAAACGAATCTCCTTAACTACAACTTTAGATTGTTTAGATTTTAATTCCTTTTGTTTCTTCTTTTGATTGTAAAGAAATTTTTGGTAATCAATAATCTTACAAACCGGAGGAACCGCTTTAGGAGAAATTTCTACTAAATCTAGGTTCATATCTTCAGCCATCTTAATAGCTTCCCTAGTATTGTAAATACCAGGTTCAACACCTTCTGCAACCAAACGTATTTCAGGTACTCTGATGTAACCATTAATTCTATACTCAGGTTTCTCAACCCTTTCTTGTCTCTGATATCTGTTTCTTTTTGCTATGACTAAGTCCTCCTATTATTTTAGTTAAGTTCTTTATTTATTTCTTTATTTACCATTTCAGCAAATTCTTTAATAGTAAACGTTCCTATGTCTCCTTCTTTGTGTTTCCTTACAGATACTTTTCCTTCTTCAACTTCTTTCTCACCAATAATTAGCATGAAAGGAATTTTTTGAACTTCGGCATCTCTAATTTTTCTACCAATTTTTTCAGCACGTTCATCTATCAATCCGCGAATTTCAGAATTTTTTAGCAAACTTGAAACTTTTTCGGCATAATTTTGATATTTTTCGCTAATTGGTAATATTATATATTGATTTGGTGTTAACCAAAGTGGGAAATTACCAGCACAATGCTCTAGTAAAACAGCAACAAACCTTTCTAAAGATCCAAAAGGTGCTCTATGAATCATAACAGGTCTATGCTTTTCTCCGTCAACTCCAGTATATTCTAAATTGAACCTCTCTGGTAAGTTATAATCTACCTGAATTGTTCCTAACTGCCATTGACGCCCTAAAGCATCTTTTACCATAAAGTCTAGTTTAGGACCATAAAAAGCTGCTTCTCCATATTCTACAACAGTTTTTAATCCTTTTTCCTCAGTAGCTTCTATAATTGCCTTTTCAGCTTTATCCCAGTTCTCTGTTGATCCAATGTATTTTTCAGGTTTTTCAGGATCCCTTAAAGATATTTGAGCAGTAAAATCTTCAAAACTTAAGGTTCTAAAAATATATAATACTAGATCAATCACATCTTGAAATTCCTTTTTTACCTGCTCTGGAGTACAAAATATATGTGCATCATCTTGTGTAAAACTTCTTACACGTGTTAAACCATGTAGTTCTCCTGATTGTTCATATCTATAAACTGTTCCAAATTCAGCATATCTTACTGGTAGTTCTCTATATGATTTTGGTTTAGCATTGTAAATCTCACAATGGTGAGGACAATTCATAGGTTTTAATAAGTATTCCTCTTTGTCGTCAGGTGTATGAATTGGCTGAAAACTATCTTCTCCATATTTAGCATAGTGTCCTGAAGTTTCATATAATGACTTGTGACCAATATGTGGAGTGATCACTTGTTCATATCCTGCTTCACGTTGTGCTTTCTTTAAAAAGTTTTCTAGTCTTTCTCTTAAGGCAGCGCCTTTTGGTAACCATAAAGGTAAACCTTGTCCAACAGTTTGAGAAAAAGTAAAAAGTTCTAACTCTTTTCCAAGTTTTCTATGGTCTCTTTTCTTGGCTTCTTCAAGCTGAACTAAATATTCTTCAAGTAAAGCTTGTTTTGGAAATGATACACCATATACACGTGTTAATTGTTTATTCTTTTCATCACCTCTCCAATATGCACCAGCTACACTCATCACTTTCACGGCTTTTATTAAACCTGTGTTTGGAATGTGACCTCCTCTACATAAATCCGTAAAATCGCTATGTTCACAAAACGTAATATCTCCGTCTTCTAAATTTGAAATTAATTCTTCTTTGTATTCATTTGCTTTATAATGCTCTAAAGCTTCTTGTTTTGATACACTTTTTTTAATGAAAACTGCTTTTTCTCTAGCAAATTCAAGCATTTTCTTCTCTATAGCAGGGAAATCTTTTTCATTAATAATCTCTTCACCTAAATCAACATCATAATAGAATCCATTATCAATTGCTGGTCCTATTGTTAATTTTGCATCGGGGTGAAAAAACAAAATAGCTTGAGCCAATACGTGAGCAGATGAATGCCAGAAAGCATTTTTTCCTTTTTCATCATCCCAGGTGAAGAATTTTAATTCTCCATTTTCAGTAATAGGAGCACCTAATTCAATGGTTTTTCCATTTAAAGTACCAGTTAGTACTTTTTTTGCTAAACTATTACTAATTTTTTTAGCTACTTCTATACCTGTTGTTCCTGATTCAACCTCAAGTATACTCCCGTTTGGTAAAGTTATTTCTAACATATTTATCTTTAAATCTTTAAATATCTTTACAAATGTAATTAAACATATTGTTTTTTATATTGATATTGAATGCATTAATCTTTAATTCTACTGAATTTTAAGGCTTTAAGCATAATGTTTGAATAAGGTTTTCTTGGGTCTCTTTTAGATACATCCATGAAAATCCCAAATTTTTCTAATATTGGTATTTTGTAAACTTCTATCAATTCTAATAATATGCCATCTGGATCTTCAATATAAGTAGAGTGAATTCTTGTTTTTCCCATCATTAATCCACTACTACTGTCGCAAGTGAATGGATGGCCAATTTTAGCTAAATCTTCACCTAAACCAACCATTCCTTTAACATCAAAACCGATATGAACAAATCCAATATCTCCCCAAATTCTATTTTTCCATAATTTCAATGGTGACCTGTCTAAAACTTGAACTAACTCTATAAAAGTAGAGTTAATTGTTTTTCCAAAACCACCTGTTGGTATTTCACTTTGAGTTAGTAGAACTCTTCTAAATTTATTATTTCCTCCCCTAAGGGATTTAAAGTCTTCAAAATCGCCTGTTTCATCATAAACGACTTTATCATACCCTAAGGCACTATAACATTTTATTGAGTTTTCTATATCTGACACTCCGAGGGTACATCCAATATTACTTCCTGAAACATGACCTAAATCAATATACCAATTTTGGTGAGGTAATATTTGAAAGTATAAACCATTAGGGTCAACAACAAAAAAAGTTTGTTCTCCATTAGGAGTTTCTGTAATTTCAGAAATGATTGATTTTGGAGATTCTTTTAAAAATAAGTCGTAATGTTTTTGAATGTTTTTTGTTTTTATTTTACCAATAAAAATTCCTATATCACCAAGCTTCGTTTCAAAGTTTGGCTGTGAAGCAGAAAATGATTTAGGTTCAACAACTTCCATGGCACAACCTCCTTGAAGATTCAGAATCATTGCAGCTCTTTTGTTGATAATTTCATCTTTTGTATAACCTTGCATTAAAGGAGCTTCAGCAACGGCATCAAAAAAAGGAATGTCCATTCCGAAAAACTTTCTGTAAAATGCCCAAGAGCTATCTAAATTACTTGTTCCAACTCCTAAATGTTGAATACTATTAACGTTTTTGTACATATTGTTTATAGTTCATTTTTATTTAGCCAAACAACTGTGTTTTCAATACCTTGTTTAACAGGGGTTATTTTATAATCTAATTCAATTTCTGCTTTAGAACAGTCTGTAATCCAATCTTTTTGAAGTTTTATAGCCCATTTATAGCCCATTTTTGGTGCTTTATTAAAGTTAGATGCTAGAAAATCTTCTATCTTTCCAAAAATATTTATAATAGAAAAAGGAACACTAAAAAGTTTTTGTTTCGTTCCTGAGATATCTTCAATTTCTTGAATAAAGTGATTGAATGAGTAGTTTTCTCCTCCAAGAATATATTTTTCTCCAGATTTACCTTTTATCATGGCCATAATATGTCCTGCAACAACATCATAAACATAAGCATAGTTTGCTACTTCGTTACCATCACCCAATTTAAATTTCCATTTACCTTTTCTGGCTTTATTAATAATGTCAGTAATGGTATTGCTTTGTCCCATTACACCAGGGCCATAAAGTCTTGTTGGATTTACAATAATGATATCTTGATTTTCTTTTGAAAGTCTTACAATTATCTCATCACAGATGAATTTACTCTCTTCATAATCTCCAAAAAAGCCTAATTTTCTGTAAGATTTTTCATTTACAGGCTCTTTTTTATAAGATGGTCCTATGGTTCCTGCAGAAGAAGTCACAACCGTTTTTTGTATGTTGTGTTTTTTAGCCAGTTTCAATAAACTAAGTGTCCCACCAATATTTATTTCATAAAAAATACTTGGATCTTTAGCCCAATTACTTGCATGAGCTGCGGTGTGAAAAATATATTTGCAATTTTTTAAAGCTTCCTCATATGTTTCTGGCCTTAGCAAGTCGCCTTTAATTAGCTGAATATTAGGATGGTCTACTATCGAATTTGTTTTTGAACGATAGAGTCCAACTACTTGAATATCTAATTCTGCCAAAGTTCTAGCTAAATTTGATGCTAAATAACCTCCTACTCCAGTGATAAAACACTTTCCGTCAGGTAATATACCTTTTGATAGAGAAGGGTGAACTTCAAAATGTTTCATGATTAATTTATCTTAATGTTGCTCCTAATTTATTTTCAAGGTTTGAAGTGATTTTTTGCATCACTTTATCTATTTGTTTATCTGTTAATGTTGCTTT
>CALTNV010000039.1 GCA_943845485.1 uncultured Flavobacteriales bacterium
CAAATTGATGTGATTGTTCACCCTCAATCAATTATCCATTCATTAGTACAATTTGAAGATGGAAGCATGAAAGCTCAATTAGGTTTACCAGATATGAAATTACCTATTCAATATGCATTAGGTTACCCTAAACGTTTAAAAAATAATTTTGAACGTTTTAACTTCTTAAATTACCCTGAATTAAATTTTCACGCACCAGATAAACAAACATTCAGAAACTTAGATCTGGCGTATCAAGCAATTGAAAAAGGTGGAAATGTAGCATGCAATTTAAATGCAGCTAATGAAGTTACAGTTCAAGCATTTTTAGAAGACAAAATAAGCTTTCTACAAATAGCTGAGATAAACGAAAAAGTAATGAATAAAGCTTCTTTTATTGAAAAACCAAGTTTAGAAGATTACTTTAATTCTGATACAGAATCAAGAGCTTTAGCTAATGAATTACTAAATAAATAGCAAGCAAATATTTTAATCAATAACTTTACAAAACAACTTTTATATATAACATTTATGATTTTATCAATGACAGGTTTCGGAAGAGCATCAGCTATGTTCAACGAAAAAAAAATTAGTGTAGAAGTGAGAACTTTAAATAGTAAAACTGCTGACATTAGTTTACGTTGTTCTTCTATTTACAAAGCCAAAGAAATAAATGTTAGAAACCTTGCTATTAAACACTTAAGAAGAGGTAAAATTGACATCTCTATTTATGTTGAAAATAATGAGGTTGATAAAAAAGTTAGTTTCAATAAAGAATTAATGCGCCACTACTATAACGAGTTAAAAGAATTCAATAATGAACTAGATAATAATTCTCCTGAATTTCTATCTATGATTTTACGAATGCCTGATGTAACTTCTACTGAACGTTCTGATTTAGATAAAAATGAATGGAATAAAATTGAAGAAACAGTTATTGAAGCATTAAACGAAGTAGTGAAATATAGGTCTGATGAAGGACTTACACTACTAACTGATTTGGAAGATAGAATTTCAACAATTGAAAATCTAACTCAAGATATTCCACAATACGAAGGTGATAGAATTGAAACAGTAAAACAACGAATTACTCAAAATCTTGAAAATTTAGCAAATAAAGATTATGATGCAAATCGTTTAGAACAAGAATTAGTTTTCTACTTAGAAAAATTTGATATTAACGAAGAAAAGGTAAGACTTAAAGCTAATTTAGATTATTTTAGAACTACCATGAACGGTGAATTAAGCGAAGGAAAAAAACTTGGCTTTATTACTCAAGAAATAGGTAGAGAAATAAATACTACCGGTTCAAAAGCAAACCATCAAGAAATTCAAAAAATTGTAGTTCAAATGAAAGATGAACTAGAAAAAATAAAAGAACAAATTTTAAACGTTTTGTAATATGGCTGTTGAAAAGGAAGGAAAATGCATTATTTTCTCTGCTCCATCAGGATCAGGAAAAACAACCATTGTACAACATTTATTAACAAAATTTCCTCAACTTGAGTTTTCAGTTTCTGCTTGTAGTAGAGAATTAAGAAAAGGAGAAATAAATGGAAAGGATTACCACCAATTAGGAATTGAAGGATTTAAGAAAAAAATTGAAGAAGACTCCTTTATTGAATGGGAAGAGGTTTATAAAGACAACTATTACGGTACTTTAAAAAGTGAAATACAGCGTATTTGGGACAAAGGTAATGTTGTTATTTTTGATGTAGATGTGATTGGTGGACTTAATATAAAAGAGTTTTTTGGAAAAAGAGCACTTTCTTGTTTTGTTAAAGCACCTAGTTTACAAGAAATTGAAAATAGGTTAAGGTTTAGATCTACAGAAACAGAAGAAAAAATACAAATGCGTTTAGCAAAAGCAGTTACAGAGATGAAATTAAGTAATGAATTTGATCAAATTATAATCAATGACAATATAGATAAAGCTTTTATTGATGCAGAAAAAATTATTGGAGATTTTATAAAAGTATAAAAAATGAAAATAGGTTTATATTTCGGCACTTTTAACCCTATCCATATAGGACATTTAGTAATTGCTAATTATATGGCTACTCACACTGATTTAGATGAGGTTTGGTTAATTGTATCTCCTCAAAACCCCTTAAAAGAAAAATCAACCCTATTACCAGATCATCACAGGTTAGACATGGCTTATATGGCTATTGAAAACAACCATATAATTAAAGTTTCTAATGTAGAATTTAGCTTACCAAAACCATCATACACAATAAACACTCTAGCTTATCTTGAAGAGAAAAACCCCCATGATGAATTTTCTCTTATTATGGGTGAAGATAATATAAGAACCCTTCATAAGTGGAAAAACTATAAAGAGATTATTGCTAATCATCACCTTTATATTTATCCAAGAGTTGAAATTATTGAAAACAACAATGCAAATACATTAAACAAAACCCCACTTACAAATCTTACAGAAGTAGAACAAAAAAACATCACTTTTTGTGACGATGCACCAATTATGAAAATTTCCGCATCTTCTATTAGAGAGAGTATCAAAGAAAACAAAAGTGTGAGATATTTAATTTCTGATAATGTGATTAAATATATTGATGAAATGAATTTTTATAAAAAATAACTTTATGAATTTTAGTTTTTGGGAAAACGAGACATTAATTAATGAAACTGACATAGCTATTATTGGTGGTGGAATCACAGGCTTATCAACTGCTATTCATTTAAAAAAAAATGATTCTAATCTACAAATTAAAATTTTAGAAAGAGGCCCAATGCCTTGGGGAGCAAGTAGTAAAAATGCTGGATTTGCTTGTTTTGGATCTTTAGGTGAAATCATGGACGACCTTAAACATAGCACTATTGAGGAAATTATTGATTTAATAAAGCTACGAAAATCAGGTTTAGATGAATTAAAAAAACTAATTGGTGAGGAAGTTATGGATTTCCAAAAACATGGCGGATTAGAGTTATTTACACCAGAACAAGAAAAAGAATTAAACGATTGTATTAAATTTCTCCCTGAAATTAATCAAAAATTAAGACCAATTTTTGGAGGGAACGTATACACATTAATTGAAAATAATTTTGGATTTAATGGGGTATTAGGCATTATTAAAAACAATTTTGAAGGCCAAATTGATACCGGATTAATGATTCAAGCTTATATTAAAAAAGCAAAAAAATTAGGCATTGAAATCATCAATGGTGCTGACGTAAACAACTTAGAGGAAATCGATAAAAAAGTCATTATTTCATTAAAGGGAGGAATGAATATTTCTGCTAAAAAAACAGTGATTTGTTCAAATGGTTTTGCAAAGCAACTATTGCCAAACGAAGATGTAGAACCTGCTAGAGCACAAGTTTTAATAACAAAACCAATAAAAAACTTACCATTTAAAGGTACATTTCATTACGACAAAGGTTATTATTATTTTAGAAATATTAACAATAGAGTTCTTTTTGGAGGAGGTAGAAATATAGATTTTAAAGGTGAAAACACTACCATAATGGAAAATAGTGTTGATATTATTACTGAATTAAAACGTATTTTAAAAGAGGTTATTTTACCAAATACACCACACGAAATTGATTATACTTGGGCTGGAATCATGGGGGTTGGAAATACAAAAGAACCAATTATTAAAAATATAAGCAACAATATTATTTGCGCAGTTAGGCTCGGAGGTATGGGAGTCGCTATCGGAACTATTGTTGGAAAAAAAGCTGCTGAATTAGTGAATAAATAATACTATTATCTTAAAAAAACAATCTCAAAAACTACACTCCTTATAAACTCAAAATGATTGATAAAGATTTCTTTATAAAATGCGAGAGAAGACATCATTAATTGATTTATTATTAATCTGTTACAGTCAAAATAGTTAGATCTTTCTTTTCTTATGTTTAATAACTAATAATCTTTTATTAGAGTAAACATAGCCATTTTAAAACCTTAGTTTATTACTCAGCGGCAGTTTTTATTTTTATAAAAAAAAGATATTTATCTGATTGTAAAAAATGAAAAATTTCAATAATTGAGAGAAAAATAATGCTTTAAAAATATTTTTTAAAAAATAATTAGGTAATAACACTCTAAACTAAACCTAGTATAATTAATAATTTAAGGAAAATACAACCTTAAATTAACATATATGAAAAAGCTAATTTTAATTTTATTTACACTTACATTCTTTTATTCTTGTAAAAAAGATAAAGAAGAAACAACACCAAACAATGATATCATAAATAGGGGGCTTGTAACATTTAAAATTAATGGCAAAAATAAATCTTTTAGTATTGCTAACTCATACAATAATGGTTTACTTTCTATGGGAGACTCAGAAAATGAATTAATAACATTCTTTTTTCCGGAACCCACTATTTTTCCTACTACCTATAGTATGAATACTGAAGATATGATAATTGCAGGTTATATTATCAATAATAAACAATACTCAGCAACCAATGGTCTTTTAGGACTAGGTCAATTAGGATCATTAACTATTAGCATAACTAAGTATAAGGACTTAAAAATATCTGGAACTTTTGAGTTTACAGGTATAAATGAAAACAATGAAGAAGTAGCAATTACAGATGGAATTTTTACTGATATTCCAGGCTTATAAAAAAAACTTTAATACAATTTAAATCTAGCTAAATTAGAATAAACTGACTTATACAAATGAGAAAACAAACACCAATTTGTTTTCTCATTTGTAAATTAATTACATTACAGTTATAGAAAATTTATCTTCTCAAAAAAACTACTTTAATTTAGTAAACATTATTTGATAATAAAATCAATAACAAAACTTACAATACCTGGATTGATCGTTATGAATAAAAGGAACTTTTTCATTTAATATTTCATTAATAACATCCTCAATATTTTCTTTCACAATAGCTAATTCATTCTTTGAAAAGTTTAATTCTTTATCAATTTTTGCTAACATATAGCCTTGATTTGCATTTTTAAAAGAATAAATAGAAAGTTGTAAATTACTAATGTTAGGATATTTTTGGCGTGCCATTAAACCATAACAACCCAACTGCAATGCTTTTGGTTTTTTAATTAATTCGTGAGTTTTAAAACTAATATCAATAGGATTTACATTTCCTGTTTTATAATCAATTACTCTGAAAGATCCATTAACAGCATCAAACCTATCTACTTTACCTTTTAATTTATAGTTGTACCCTTCTTCAGTTGTACCATCAAAAATTAAAGTATCTTCTAAAGCATGTATAGTCATTACATTTTTTTCTATGATATTTAGCTCTTGTTTAAAAAAATCTTCTAAGTATTTTTTTGCAACTTCAAAGAGTAATAAATTCCTTCCTGACTTTATAGACGTTTCTGCAAAATGTGTTTTAAAATTATCAAACAAAGAAGAATCAATATTGTTCAAACATTCAAGTAAATCAATTTTAGTTAATGGTCTTTTTAAATATGGAGTAATTAAATATTCTAATGTATCGTGAATAATTGTTCCAAAAGTAGAGTGATCAGCAGATTCTTCAATTTCTTTTGGTTCTTTAATTTGCAAAACATATTTTACATAAAAATCGTATGGACAGTTTAAATATGTATTTAATGCACTTGGACTGATTCCTTTTTCTATGTAAGACTTTAAATATGTTATCATTTCAGTACTTTTCTTTACTTCATGAATAACTTTTTCATTACTAGGTACAGAAAGTGTTAAATCAACTTTTTTAAATACAACATGTTCTGCTTCTTTAAAATCTAAACGCAACTGATTAATATATCTACTTGGCTCATTCTCTTCTTGTGTTTCAGTGAAAATTAAATGTACATTTTCACTTCTCTGGAGTAATCTATAAAAATTATATGAAAATAATGCTTCTTGTTCTTTACGGGTTGGTATTTGATGATACCTTCTAACATCATAAGGAATTAAGGAATTTGATTTTGAACTAGATGGCATTACTCCCTCATTAACCGACAAAAATATAATATTTTTAAAATCTAACATTCTTGCTTCAAGTAAACCCATAATTTGAACACCTGAAGTTTTTTCTCCAACGAAAGATAATTTAGCAGCCTTTATTTTAGTTAAAAATAAAGGCTTTATGTTCTTTAATGAATCTATAAAATCTCGATAAGGACTAACTTCATTAAAAAAATCCTCACAGATTTGTTCAAACTGTTCAACTATTTGATATTGGATATCATTTTTGATATTTTGTTTATCGTCAAGCGATTGATCTAATAAAAACTGTAATAATAACTTAATTAAAACTGTTCCTTGTTTCACTACAGAAAATAAACTTAAAATATTTTTATCTAAAATTACCTTCGTTAAATCTTCAACACTTAAAAATAAATGATTTGTTTTTTGAATATATTGTTTAAAATCGAGTAACAGATGCTTATCTACCCAATCATTATCTAAAACATTAATTACATCTTTATAATAAAATCGTTGCCTATTATACTGTTCATAATTTTCATGTAGAATAAATAAATGATTGTATAATTGCTGTATATTTAACTGTTTTAAACTTAATCCCATTGTAATATTTACAGGAATTGTATCTGGCAAATTATTTAGTAATGGCATTAATAAATCTTCATCTCCTAAAACAACAGCAACACTATTTACTTTTTCATACTGCTCAATAATTTGTCCAGCAGCAACAGTTTGATTATAATTATTATTTGTACTTACCAGGTCTATGGTTTTAGCTACGCTATTAAAATTATCACTTACCCAATTAATTTTAGGTAGTTTATTATTATATTTTCTATAAAAATGTCCAGCTTCATGAATAGGGTTTTCAATATAAAACTTATCAACATCCCAATAAATTTTAGCATTATATACTTCATAAAGCCTTATAAAAAGTTTCTCTTCAGCTTTTGAAATAGCACTAAACCCAGCAACAAATAATTGTTTGTTTTGAAACACATCTAAACTTTCAGGTTGTTCTACAATAGACCTCATTATCATTCCTGAATAGGCTATATTTTTAGAAGCTAATCTTTGTTTAAATTTCTTGTAATAATCTTGTAGTTTTTTCCAAAAAGATATATTTTCTTTTTGTTTACTACTTAATTTCTTACTGTTAGCATAGCTCCAATTATCAATATCCCAACCTTCTAACTCCATAATATTTTCTAAATCAATAAATACTTTTTTTGTATCTAACAAGTAAGTATCTATATCTCTAAAATCATTGATTAATTGAGTACCCCATTTTTGAAATGTGTAAAAATCTTTTGGTTGTTTTTCTATTTCAAGATGAACTAAATAAAGTTCGGCTAAAAGGGTTAAATCTTTTGCAACTATGAAAGAAGAACATAACTCACCAACATCAGACAATGTTAAAATTTCAGGAGCTATAAACGCCCTATTTAAGATCTTATTCATGTCTTTTAAAAGCAATACTCCAGCTCTCTGATTTGGAACTAGTACAATACTTTCACTATAATCTACTTTGTTTTCTGTAACAATTTCAGATGCTAACTGATATAAAAAAGAGTTTTTCAAATTATTTTAATTTAAAGCCATTTTTAATAAAATTAATAAACTCTTTAAAAACACTTTTATCAGTAAACATTTTCTTTATCACCTGAAAAATAGAAGCATATTCGGTTTTAGAAATTGAATTTTCAGGGATATCTATTTCTTCTGTATTTTTAACTTCTCCTGGTTTTGGCAAGGATGAAAAGGTTTGCTTTTTTTGAGTAACCCTATCAGCTATTTCAAAATTCTTTTTTGCCTTTGCATGATATCCTAATTGCTCTTGTGCCATTCCAATATTATTTCTAGAAATTTCATCTTCAGGGTCAAGTTCAATTGCTTTTTCATAGTCTTTAATAGCTCCGTCAAAATCTTTAATATTACTTTTCACAAAAGCTCTAGCAGCATATCTGTAACCGTAATTTGGTTGTAAAGCAACAGCCGTATCCATATCAAACAAAGCCATATTAACTTTACCAAGGTTCAGATAACAAATGGCTCTTTCACCAAAAATAGCAGCATTATTAGGCTCCACCTCTATGGCTTTTGTAAAAAAAGCTAAAGCTTCTTCAAATTTTTTGTTTTTTAACGCCTCATCTCCCTTTTTGTAATGAATGTTTTCCATAATTTTGAAGTAAATTAATTTTTATGACATTTCCTATTTACCGAAAATACGAACATAACCGCAATTTTTTCAAAATTATTAATGAAAAAGAATTTATTGAGCTTCAAATTATTGGAACTAAATACCACATTAATGAATTTAAAGCTAAAATATTTCCAGATTTTACTTTGATATCAGATATGATTTCACTAGAAAACAACCACTGGTTAAAAAGCTCTAAAGATGAATTTGATCAACAAATGAATCACGCTAACATCCATTTGTCAAAAATATAACCTTCTAAAAATGTTTACAACTTCTACACATTAATAAATATGTGTATTTTTGTAGCTTTACTGAAAAAATTAACATCATGAAAATCGCATATAACTGGCTTAAAGAATATATAAATATTGACTTATCTCCAGAAGAAACAGGAGCTATTTTAACGGATATTGGTTTAGAAGTTGAAGGTATAGAGAAAATAGAATCTATAAAAGGAGGTTTAGAAGGTGTTATTATTGGAGAGGTAAAAAGCAAAGAAAAACATCCAGATGCTGATAAACTAAATATTACAACTGTTGATGTTGGTAATGAAGAGTTATTGCAGATTGTTTGTGGAGCACCCAATGTTGATAAAGGACAAAAAGTTATTGTTGCAAATATTGGCTGCACCCTTTACCCCTCACCTGAAGAAGCTTTTAAAATTAAAAAATCTAAAATTAGAGGTGTAGAGAGTTTTGGAATGATTTGTGCCGAAGATGAACTTGGTTTAGGTAATTCTCATGATGGTATAATGGTATTAAACAATGATGCGGTTGTTGGTACGAAAGCAAAAGATTTTTTTAAGCTAGAAGAAGATTACATTATAGAAATAGGTTTAACACCAAACCGTGCAGATGCTATGGGACATATTGGTGTGGCAAGAGACTTAGCAGCATATTTAAATTCTCAATCAGAAATTAAAGCTGAGTTAAAGTGGCCTTCGGTAGATGAATTTAAAATAGATAATACAAGTAAAAACTTAACTGTAGAAGTACAAAACAAGGAAGCTTGTCCAAGATACTCAGGTGTAGTTATAGATGATGTATCAGTAAAAGAATCTCCAGATTGGTTAAAAAACAGACTTCAGTTATTAGGGTTAAAACCTATTAATAATGTTGTTGATTGTACAAACTATGTTTTACATGAAACGGGGTCTCCATTACACGCATTTGATAATAGTATTGTTAACGGCAAAGTGATTGTTAAAAATGCAACAGAAAATCAAAAATTCAAAACGCTCGATGAAGTTGACAGATCATTACATCAAGATGATTTGATGATTACAAATGGAAACGAAAACATGTGTGTTGCAGGAGTTTTTGGTGGTTTAAAAAGCGGTGTATCTTCTGAGACTACATCAATATTTTTAGAAAGTGCTTATTTCAATCCAGTAAGTGTTAGAAAAACAGCTAAAAGACAAGCTTTGAACACTGATGCTTCTTTCAGATTTGAAAGAGGTATTGATATCAACAGAGTGATTTATGTATTAAAAAGATGTGCTTTATTAATTCAAGAAGTAGCTGGTGGTAAAATTAGCTCTGATATTTATGATATTTATCCAACTAAAATTGAAGATTTTAAAGTTGATTTCTCAATGAATAGATGTAATCAATTAATTGGTCAAAACATTGCAGAGGAAAAGATTATAAATA
This sequence comes from uncultured Flavobacteriales bacterium, assembly GCA_943845485.1. Next base: position 9,753 of record CALTNV010000039.1, read on the forward strand.
TTTTAACAAACCTTGATATTGAAGTTTTAGATAAAAAAGAAGATCAATTATTATTAAAAGTTCCTTCATATAGAGTTGATGTTCAAAGAGAAGCTGATATTATAGAAGAAGTTTTAAGAATTTATGGCTATAATAATATAGAGCTTCCGGGAAAACTTACTGTATCAGTAAATAAATATCCTGCTGTTGATCAAGAAAAACTTCAAGCAGATATAACCAAACTTTTTACGAACCTAGGTTTGTCAGAAATGATGAGTAATTCATTAGTGTCGTCAAAATATCTAGAAACTTTTACTGGTTTATCAAATAATGAAGAAGAGGTAAAAATGCTAAACCCTTTAAGCTCTGAATTAGACATTTTAAGAACCACATTGGTTTACAATGCTTTAAACGCAGTAGCTCATAACCAAAACAGACAAACATCTGATATCAAGATGTTTGAATTTGGTAAAAGATATTGGAAAAAAGCTGAAAAAGGTTATTTTGAACAGAAGAATCTATCTATTGTTTTAGCAGGGAATAAAGCTTCTGAAAATTGGATAAATAAAACACAAGCCATTACATTTTATACTTTAAAAGGATTAGTTGAAACCGTTTTTTCAAGACTTGGTTTAGAAAACAGAATAAAATTTTCAGCAACAGAATCTCCTTTATTTGAAGATGGACTAACCATCTCTTTAGACAAAAAAGTAGTTGGTCAAATTGGATGGCTAAATAGTCACACAACAAAAGCATTTGGAGTAAAAACTAAAGTTTACTTTGCTGAATTAGAATGGGAGAAAATTGTTCAGAAATTAAAAGCAAACAATATAAAGTATAAAGATATTTCATCGTCATTTTCTGTAAGAAGAGATTTAAGTTTATTACTTGACAATAAAACAAGCTTCAAAGAGATAGAAACAATTGCTTTTCAATCAGATAAGAAAATTTTAAAAAATGTAGGTTTATTTGATGTGTATGAAGGTAAAAACTTACCTAATAACAAAAAATCTTATGCTGTAAGTTTCACATTACATGATGAGAAAGCAACATTAACAGATAAACAAATAGATAAAGTGATGCAAAAAATCACTTCAAACCTTGAAAATAAATTAGGAGCAACATTAAGATAAATTAATCATGAAACATTTTGAAGTTCACCCTTCTCTA